>VXOH01000053.1 GCA_009840135.1 Chloroflexota bacterium
CCCCCCCCCCCCCCCCCCCCCCCCCGCCCCCCCCCCCCCCCCCCCGCCCCGGTTGAGTTCTTTTTCAACCTGACGTGTCGCTCGGTTGGATGGTCGGGCTCAGTCCCCTACAGGATCTCTCAGGACTTCGTTGCAGTAGAGACGGTTGCTCTTACGGAAAGCCTTGCGGATCTGACGTTGCCATGCGCGAGACCAACGACAGCATGGGTAACGGGTGCCGCCGCAGACGGGGGATGGTAACTCACGGGCAGGGGGTATAGGTTCGGATGGTTTCATCGGACTGGTCACCATGTTCCACTGTAGTGGGATCGCCAGAGCGGTGGCAGACTCACCGCAAAACGCCTGGATTTCCGCTCGGGGGCTAGAATAAGTAGCCGCTTGGATTTTCGCGGCCTTACCCACTCGACTCTACCCAAAAAGAATTCTTGAAGCATTACCTGGACAGAAAGGAGCCCCGATATTGAGCCAGTTCAGGGACGTGGCGAAGGCGTAAAGCGCCTCAGAAGAACAATAACCACACTGCGTAAACCAACAGGGCCGAAAATAATGAGAAGACAATACCTGGCAGGAACTGTTCAATAACGGATAACAGCAGAAATTTGGGGCTCAACAGCTCCCACTCATAGGAATAACTGCCAAAGGGCAGCCGCTTCTCCATCTCCCCTATCACGTGAAACCTGGCATTGTTCAGGTGACGGTAGGACCTGATAGTGACGAACCAAGTTGCTGATAAAGCCATGCCCAGAAGGCCGCTGGCCAGGAGAACCGCAGGCAAAAACCTGACGGAGTCATTTTCGCCGCCTAGCCAGAAACGCGCCAACATCGCCAGAATGGCCGGACCTGCCAGCAGTGTAATGAAAAACTGGTTCGATCTTTCCCGACGCTGGCTGACCCGATCTGTCATCTCCACATACAGCTTGTATTGTTCCAGGAGATGGTCGGAGTATTTGTCTCCGTATTCTTCAGGGGTCATGCTACCAAGTACCGAATTGTTCGAGCTATCGAGTCAGCCTTCCACTCGACTATTGTTGTAGCGGCATCTACGACTTCTGCTGAAGCGGCCGCTGGTCTCCGTGGCTCAATCCCTATCACGGGCTTGCCGTACTCCCGGGCAGCATACAGTTCATATTGGACCCATTTGCTTGAATAGTGATGAATACCCGATACAACCAACACCGCATCAACCTGAAAAATTCTCCGAGCCAAGGCCTCTCTGATTCCAATCAAGTCTGGCGCCAACACGGGCGAAGATCTTGGCACGCTTTGGTCACGCCAATCCAGCGAGGACTGTGTGTCCAGCAGTTCTATAAGCTTGGAATAATCATCGGCGTAATCCCAAGCGTGGCTTATGAACAGGTTGTAAGTGTTATTCATTGACATAGCGCATTATAGTCATGCAATTATGTAGTGCCAAAGAGTAATCGTTATTACCATTCTATCACCCCCCTTTCCCCAGCAACGCCTCCGGTACCCCCTCCAGCAGCGCTTCTACCCTTGGCAGCATTTCCTGGTGGGAGAGGTTGAGGTGCAGAGGGGTTATGGAGATGCGGTTGTTCTTGGTGGCGTTCATGTCCGTACCTTCGCCGTTGTCGGCCATTACCGGGCGGTTGCGGGCTATCCAGTAACGCTTCTGGTGGCCGGTGCCCTCTTCCCGTACCGACTCGCCGTAGGAGCGGCCGCCGGGACGGGTAATCTCCACGCCGGTTATCTGGTCCGGGGCCAGGCTGGGCACGTTGATGTTCAGCAGGAAGGGGTTGCGTCCTTCGACAGGCTCAGGATGAGCGGAATTTTCCGTAGTTTCCTGGGCCAATTTCTGGGCCATAAGCCGCAGCAGGGAGGCGGCGCCATCGAAGCGGGGGTTCTGCACCGACCCCACCGATATGGCGATGGTGGGGTAGCCCCGGAAGTAGCCCTGGAAGGCCGCGCCCACCGTCCCGGAGACCATTACGTCCCAGCCCAGGTTGGAGCCCCGGTTGATGCCTGAAACCACCAGGTCCACGGGCCCCACCAGCTTTTCCAAGCCCAGGATGCAGCTGTCGCCGGGGGTGCCCTCCACCGAGAAGGCGGTCACCCGGTGGCGTATCTCCGCCTGCGGATCATCTGGCGAGGCGGCCTCCTCGTTGGCGGCTGCGCTCAACCGCTCCAGGGCGGGGATTTCCAGGGAGCGGGCCACCACCGGGGCATGCAGGGTCAGGGAAGCGCCCACCCCGCTCTGCTCCCGGTCCGGGGCCACCACGCAGACCTCGCCCACCTGGGACAAAGCCTGGGCCGCCGCCCACAGGCCCGGGGCATGAATGCCGTCGTCGTTGGTAAGTAAGATTTTCAGGGGAGTTTCTCCTTTCGCTTTCAATCCACGAATATGCACGAATAGTCACTAATATTTCTCCACCCTTATTCTTACATTAGCGAAGATTCGTGTCTATTTGTGGCTGAATTGATAACGGGGCGGGTTGTTGGCCCGCCCCGTGTCTGGCGCTCTTGCCTCCCTGTCCTGAGCCTAGTGGTGGGCCAGGCCTATGGCGTGGAGCATGGCGTGCTTGACCTCCACCGGCGCGATGGCCCGGCGGTAGTCCGCCGAGGCGAAGACGTCGCCGATGATTTCGTCGCCCAGGTCGTTGGAAAGCTGGTTGGCCGCCGCTTCCAGATTGCCGGCGGTCAGTTCCTGGCCGGCCA
Source organism: Chloroflexota bacterium (assembly GCA_009840135.1). Classification (GTDB taxonomy): domain Bacteria; phylum Chloroflexota; class Dehalococcoidia; order Lucifugimonadales; family UBA3495; genus Bin22. Next base: position 2,674 of record VXOH01000053.1, read on the forward strand.
GGGCCGCCTCCACCGACGGGGCCCGCCTTGGTGTGGGGACCAGCCCGCCCACGGCTACCCGGGCCGAGACGCACCGGCCACCATCGGCGTTGATGACCACCGCGCCGCCGATAACCGGGTAGAAGGATGCGGGGTGGGACATCTTGGCGTACTCGCCAACCTCGCCGCTGATGCTTTCCGCCCCATGGTCGTGTCCGTGATCATGGCCGTGGTCCTGCCCGTGCTCGTGTCCATGACCATTGCCCTGGCGCACCAGTGTGGGGACGCGGACTCCGGTGATGATTTCGTCGTCAGCTACGGCGGTCTCGAAAGCGCCCTGGAAGAAGTCGGCAATGCCGATGGTGCGGGAACCATTGGGCCCCTGCACGTCGACGCTGCCTTCCATGACGGTGATGATGGTTCCCCAGTCGGATGCGGGGTCGGCGTGGGCCAGGTTGCCTCCGATGGTTCCCCTATTCCGCACCTGGGTATCTCCAATGCCCCCGGCAACCTCGGCTACCAGGGGGTTGGCATGCTGCACGTCGTGGGAGCGGGCAATCTCCCCATGGGTGGTCAGCGCCCCTATGTGGATATGGCCGTCGTGGACCCGAATTCCCCTGAGTTCGTCCAGTCCGCCGATGTCGATCAGGGTGGCGGGACGGGCCAGCCGCAACCGCATCAGGGGCAGCAGGCTGTGTCCGCCAGCCAATAGCCGGGAATCCTCATGGTGGCCGAGCATCTCGACGGCCTCGGCCACCGAGCCGGCCTTGTGGTAGTGAAAATCAGGTGTGTACATACTACTTCACCCCCATCCTAACCTTCCCCCGTCGAGGGGGAAGGAACTTAATAATCTTGACTTCAGCTGGCGAGGTTCCCGCCTGCGCGGGAACGACGGGTCTGCTGTTCTTACTCCCTTGCCAGGGCGATTCGCTAATCGCCCCTACGGGTGTCCAGGGCAGGCACATGGGTCTGCGCCCAGAGGTGCGGGCTACCACAAGGGTCGCCCCTACGTCAGTGTGCGTGGGTGCGGGCGTTCACCCCCATCTTAACCTTCCCCCTCGACGGGGGAAGGGATTCTGCGATAGTTTCTAGTGGCCGTGGTCATGGGAATGCCCGTGTCCATCTCCATGGTCGTGCCTGTTCCCGCCGGCTTCCTGGATGGCCCGCCAAACCCGCTCCGGGGTCAGTGGCATTTCCAGGCGGGTAACGCCCAGGGGACGCAGGGCGTCAATCACGGCGTTGTAGATGGTCACGGTGGAGGCAATGGTCCCGGTCTCGCCGATACCCTTGACTCCCAGCGGGTTGTGTGGCGACGGCGTCACGGTGGACAGCGTCTCGATGTCGGGCACCAGGTGGGCCCGGGGCAGAGCGTAGTCCAGCATGGAGCCGGTCAGCAGCTGCCCGTTGTCGTCGTAAACCGCCCCCTCCCACAGGGCCTGTCCCGCGCCCTGCACCACGCCGCCGTGGACCTGGCCCTCGACGATCATGGGATTAATCTGGGGACCGCAGTCGTCCACCGCCACGTAGCGTTCCAGGACGATATGGCCGTTGTCGGGGTCCACGTTGACCACCGCCACGTGGGCGCCGAAGGGGTAGGAGAAATTGGGCGGGTCGTAGAAAGTCGTCGCCTCCAGCCCCGGCTCCATGCCCTCGGGCATATTCCAAGCCACGTTGGCCATCAGGGCGATCTCCTGGATGGACTTGCCGTTGTCGGGAGCGCCGCGGACGAAGAAGTTGCCGTCTTCGTACTCGATGTCCGCCTCGGCGGCTTCCAGCAGGTGGGCCGCCAGGGTAATGGCCTTCTCCTTGATCTTGCGGGCGCTGAGAGCCAGGGCGCCGCCGCCGACAACGGTGGTACGGCTGCCGTAGGTGCCCCAGCCCATGGGGGTGGTGTCAGTGTCGCCGTGGATTACCTCCACGTCGTCCACCGGCACGCCCAGCTCTTCGGACATAATCTGGGCGAAGGTGGTCTCCTCGCCCTGGCCGTGGGGGGAAGTGCCGATGAAGACGTTAACCTTGCCGGTGGCGTAGAAGCGCACCGTGGCGCTCTCCCACAGGCCGCCGCCGAAGCCCACGGCTCCGGCCACCTGGGAGGGCCCCAGTCCGCAGATTTCGCAGTAGCAGCTTACGCCGATGCCGGTCAGGGGTCCGTGCCCGTGATTGGTTGAACGGGCGTGGGCCTGGTCGTGCCGCAACTGGTCGTAGTTGACGTGCTCCAGGGCCACGTTCAGGACGCCCTCATAGTCGCCGCTGTCATAGGTCAGGCCAATGGCCACGTCATGGCCGTTCTCAAACTTGGGAATCAGGTTCATCCGGCGGACTTCCACCGGGTCCTTGCCGACCTCGGCGGCCACCAGGTCCATCAGCCTTTCCAGCAGGAAGGTGGCTTCGGGCCTGCCGGCCCCGCGGTAGGCCTCTACCGGCGTCGAGTTGGTGAAGACTCCGTAGATGTCGGCCTTGATGTTGGCAATATCGTAGGGGCCTGAATACATCAGGCCGTGCAGGATGGTGGGGATGCCCGGGGCGGCGGTGGAAAGATAGGCGCCCATACCGGCGTAAACCACGCTGCGCACGCCGGATACCCGGCCATTGCTGTCGGCCGCCATCTCCACGTATTCCACGTGGTCGCGGCCGTGGGTGGTGCTTACAAAGTTCTCGGAGCGTGTCTCCGTCCACTTGACGGGACGGCCCAGCTTCATGGCGCAGAAGGCGGTGACCATATCCCAGGCGTACACGGCGATCTTCGCGCCGAAGCCGCCGCCCACCTCCGGCGCGATAACCCGAATCTTATGCTCGGGAAGGCCGGTAACCAGGCAGGTAACGAAGCGGGCGATGTGGGGATTCTGGGTGGTGTTCCATATGGTCAGTTCGCCCATGGACGGGACGAAGCTGGCGATGGCGGAGCGGGGCTCCATAGGATTGGGAATCAGCTTCTGCTGGATGATGGTATCCCGCACCACCACGTCGGCGTTGGCAAAGGCATCGTCGGTATCGCCGCCGGCGGCCACCCAGTGGAACGCCTGGTTGTTGGGAGCGTCCTCGTGCAGTTGGGGCGCGCCCTCCTGCATTGCCGCCTCCGGGTTGATTACCGTGGGCAGGGGCTCGTAGTCCACGTTAATCAGCTCCAGAGCATCCTCGGCCTGGTAGCGGTCCTCGGCCACCACCACGGCCACGGCGTCGCCCACGTAACGGACAACGTCCTTGGCGATGGGCGGATAGGCCACGGCCTTGACGTCGGAGTCGGGGATAACCCAGGCGCAGGGCATGGGGTTCAGCACGCCTTCCGTGTCGGCGCCGGTATAGACGGCGATAACGCCGGGGGCGGCGGCGGCAGCGGAGGTGTCAATGCCGGTGATGCGGGCGTGGCCGTGGGGGCTGCGCAGGATGGCCGCGTGGACCAGCCCCGCCAGCTTGATGTCATCGGTGTAAGAAGCCTGGCCGGTAATCAGCCGGGGGTCTTCCCTGCGGCGAATACCGGAACCGAATAGTCTGGTAGTCATGGTTTAACCTCCGTCTGCGAGATTCCCGCCTTCGCCCCCTATTGATTGTCGGGGACGGGATTGTTTGGTAGTCATCGTTTAGCCTCCCCTGTCCTTCGACAGGCTCAGGATGAGCGGATAGCCTCAGCAGCGGCCAGGGCTGCCTTGACAATGTTGTGGTAGCCGGTGCAGCGACAGATGTTGCCCTCCAGTCCCGCCCGCACTTCTTCGGCGCTGGGATTGGGATTGCGGTCCAGCAGTTCGGTAATGGTCATGATCATGCCGGCGGTGCAGTAGCCGCACTGGAGGCCGTGGTTGTCCCAGAAGGCTTCCTGCACAGGATGCAAATTGCCGTCCTGGGCCAGGCCCTCGATGGTGGTCACCTCGGCCCCATCGGCCTGGACGGCCAGGCAGGTACAGGACTTGAGGGTCGCGCCGTTCATTCGGACGACGCAGGCGCCGCACTGGCTGGTATCGCAGCCGATCTTGGTGCCGGTAAGCCCCAGGTCATCCCTGAGGTAATGCACCAGGAGCGTCCGCGCTTCCACTTCCGACTCGTGACTTCTACCATTGACGGTTAACTTTATCGGAACTTTCACTTCACGCCTCCCGTCCGTGTCAGTTTTGGGTTCCTTTGGGGGTTGCCCGAGAAGCAGGCCGATCAGCCTGTATAGCTATGCCGGGCAGTTTCGACTAAATATACAGGCGGGGTTTGGGGGGAGTCAATCAGTAGAATGTTGTAACCTAACAGGTTTCAACTTAAACTGGGTAGGTATGATCATTGGATTCCGCCACCGGGGGTTGCAGAGGCTTTACGAGCGAAACGACCGGCGGCGCATCCCTCCCGAATTTGTTGACAAGGTAGAGCGCATCTTGGCCCGCCTGGATTTGGCATCCGACCCCCGGGATATGAACCTGCCAGGCTATAGATTACATCAGCTTAGCGGGAACCTGGCTGGATACTGGGCGGTCAATGTTACGGGTAATTGGAGAATCGTCTTCAGGTTCGAATCCGGAAATGCTTGCGACGTAGACCTGCTGGATTACCATTAGGAACGGAAGCAATGGGGGTTAAACCAACATGCCGATGAAAAACCCGCCTCACCCAGGGCTTTCCATATTGCACGATTGTCTTGAGCCCATGGATATGACCATTTCCGAGGCCGCCAGAAGGCTTGGCATAAGTCGAAAGCAATTATCCAAGATAGTCAACGGCCGGGCAGGGATTTCTGCGGACATGGCCATCCGCTTGGATAAAGTGTTCGGGGGTGGAGCCTCCACCTGGTACCACCTGCAAGCTGCCTATGACCTGGCCAAGGAACAGACTTCTGTAAATCGTCCTGCTGACGGGCATGCGCTGAATCGAAAAATCGCCCGTCGCAAGCCTTTGAGCCAATGGCTGGTTGAGAATGCTCCTCGTGGCACAAACCTGGAGCCGCCCGTCAGGGACGATTAAGCTTCCCCAATTTCCCTACCTTCCTCTTCTTTCTTTGCCCCTGCCCTGCTCTACCCAGGGGGCCGCTGCGGGCTGACGCTAGATTCACTCGTCTTTCCGGCCTTGAGCCGGAAACCGGGCGGCCTTGTTATTGATTGCAATTTCCTGGGCGCGAGTTCCGGACTCCGGAATTAGCCAGAAAGTTGTACTGGGTATTGTGAGAATACCCCTCTGTGGCATGCCTGCCCTTCAATTCCCTCACTGGTTCTGTTTAGTTTTGCGGGGTAATATGCTATAATCCCTGGCATCTTAAACCA
>VXOH01000141.1 GCA_009840135.1 Chloroflexota bacterium
TTACCGCCAGGTCATGATCGAAAAGCTCGTGGAAACGGAAGAGAGCCTGCTCATCCGGTATCTGGAGTGTGAAGAGCTTCCGGAGGAAGACCTGAAGAACGCCCTGCGGGAAGCTACAATTCAGCGGCAATTGGTGCCGGTGCTCTGCGGCAGCGCAATAGCCGGCAAAGGCGTGCATCCGCTGCTTGACGCCATAATTGACTACCTTCCCTCCCCCCTGGACGTTCCGCCGGTGGAAGGCGTGGAACCCAAGACGGAAGAGGTTGAGCTGCGCTTCCCGGATGCCACCGCTCCCCTGTCAGCCCTGGCCTTCAAAGTCGTAACCGATCCCTATGTGGGCCGCCTGGTGTTTCTCAGGATTTACTCGGGCACGGTCAACGCCGGCGCCTCGGTAACCAACGTCAGCAAGGGCCAAAGGGAGCGAATGGGTCGGCTGCTGCACATGCATGCCAACCATCGAGAAGAGCTGGAAGCCATACAGGCGGGCAACATTTGCGCCGCGGTAGGCCTGAAGAACACATTTACCGGCGATACTATCTGCACCGAGAGCAGCCCCCTGATTCTTGAACCGCCCAAGTTCCCCGAACCCGTAGTTTCCGTAGCCATTGAACCCACCACCCGCGCCGACCAGGACCGCCTTTCCGACGCCCTCCGCAAGCTATCCGACGAAGACCCCACCTTCCAGGTCAGGTACAACGATGAAACCGCCCAGACGGTAATCTCCGGCATGGGCGAGCTTCACCTGGAAGTACTGGTTGACCGGATGCGCCGGGAGTTCTCGGTGGAAGCCAACGTGGGAAGTCCCCGGGTGTCCTATCGCGAGACATTGACCAGGTCCATCAAGAGCGAGGGCCGGTTTGTGCGCCAGTCGGGTGGGCACGGGCAGTTCGGTCACGTGTGGCTGGAAATCGAACCCCAGGAACCGGGGGCGGGAAACAGTTTCGTCAACGGCATAACGGGAGGGACAATCCCCAGGGAGTACATTCCCGCCGTGGAAAACGGGGTGAAGCAAGCCCTGGACAACGGACCCCTGGGCGGATACCCGCTGGTTGACCTGAAAGTCACCCTTTACGATGGCAGTTTCCATACGGTGGACTCGTCGGAAATGGCTTTTCGCAGCGCCGGTATGCTGGCCATTCGGGAGGGCGCCGGCAAGGCCGGTCCGGTCCTGTTGGAGCCCATGGTGGAGCTGGAAGTAACCACGCCCAGCGATTACCTCAGCGAAGTGCTGGGCGACCTGGGAATGAGGCGAGCGCAGATACGGCATATTGAAGGGGAAGGGGACATTCAGACGGTTCGCGCCATGATTCCCCTGGGTGAAACCTTCGCGTACACGACGGCGCTGCGGTCCCTGTCCAGCGGACGGGCCTCGTTTACCATGGAGTTCAAGTACTACGAGCAAGTGCCAGACCACTTGGTCAGGACCCTGGTAAACGTATAGAGCGGCGGTAGCTCACACTTAGATTTTTAGTTTGGGATTTGGGTTTATATGGTCACGAGACAGAAGGTCAGAATCATCCTGAAGTCCTTCGAGCACAAGGTGCTGGACAGTTCTACGGAGCAGATTGTGGAAACGGCGGAAAGGACCGGCGCCAGAATTGCGGGTCCGGTGCCTTTGCCCACCCACATCAGGCGTTTCTGCGTAATTCGCGGACCCCACGTGGACAAGGATTCTCGTGAGCATTTTGAAATCCGGACTCACAAGCGGCTCATTGACATACTGGAGCCTACCTCAAAGACAATTGATTCCCTGACCCGCCTTAACTTGCCGGCGGGCGTTGATATATCCATAAAGCTTTAAGCAAAGCGTCGGACAATTCTACGGCCGCTGCATTAGTTCAGGCCGCAAGCAGGAACAGGAGTTAGAGATGCTCCGCGGATACCTCGGAAAGAAAGTTGGAATGAGCCGGGTCTTCAGAGAAGACGGGCGGGTCGTGCCGGTGACCATGATCCAGGCGGGTCCCTGCTCGGTCACCCAGATCAAGACGACCGAGACGGACGGTTACGAAGCCGTTCAGCTGGGTTTTGACCAGGCCAAGAAACTTAACAAGCCGGAAACCGGTCACCTGAAGGGCAGCCCTCTGGCTCGCCACCTGCGGGAAGTGAAGGCCGACGACGTGTCTGAGTTTGAGCTGGGCCAGCAGATAAAGGTGGACATTTTCGAACCGGGAGAACTGGTGGATGTCATCGGCACGTCCAAGGGCCGAGGATTCGCGGGGACGATGAAGCGGCATGGCTTCGGCGGCGGCCCCAGGACCCACGGCCAGTCCGACCGGGCCCGGGCGCCCGGTTCCATTGGCGGCGGTACTACTCCAGGCAAGGTGTTCAAGGGGCTGAAGATGTCCGGCCACATGGGCAACGCCCGGATAACCGTGAAAAACCTGGAAATAGTCCAGGTGGACGCGGAGCGGAATCTTCTCTTCCTGAAGGGTGGAGTTCCCGGCGCTCCCAATGGGCTGCTGATGATTCGCCGAACCGGGAAGCGGGTCGGCGGCGCGGCGGGCCAATAGCATTTGCCAGGAATGGATTAAGGAAACTGACATGGAAATCCCCGTTGTAAATCAAAAAGGCGAGCAAGTTAGTCAACTGGAACTGGATGATTCCATCTTTGATGTTCCGATGAACCACGCCCTGGTCCACCAGGCGCTGGTCATTTACCAGGCCAACAAGCGCCAGGGCACCCACGATACCAAGACCCGCGGTCAGGTTTCCGGCGGCGGGCGGAAGCCGTGGATTCAGAAGCACACGGGACGGGCCCGCCAGGGCAGCATACGGTCTCCCCAGTGGCGGCATGGCGGCACAGTTTTCGGGCCGCACCCCAGGGACTATCGCATGGACTTGCCCAAGCGCATGCGGCGGCAGGCTTTGAAGTGCGCCATCTCGGAGAAGATTCGCTCCGGCGGCCTGGTGTGCGTGGACGGCCTGGACAGCCTTGACGGAAAGACCAGGTCCATGGTTGCCCTCATGGAATCGCTGGGAATTACCACTACGACACTGCTGGTTACCGAGAACTCGGAACTGGACGTCAGCCGGGCGGGACGCAACCTGAAGCAGGTATGGAGTCTGCCCGTCAGCCAGATCAACGCCCATGAAATTCTCAAGAGAACGACACTGCTGATTACGGCGGATGCGTTGAAGAAGGGAGAGGCGTTGTGGTCCGGGATGCCCGACCGTCGTCCCTCCGTTGTCCGCGCGGCTGCCACTGACGGGGAAGAAGAGGGGGACTCCTAATGAATATCTACGAAGTCCTGCTCAAGCCGATGATCACAGAGAAGAGCACCCTGCTCCAGGAGGAGGGGCGCTACACTTTCCAGGTTGCGCTCAAGGCCAACAAGGGGCTGGTCAAAGAAGCGGTGGAGAAGAATTTCAACGTAAGCGTGGTGGACGTGAATATCACCATGCTGCGGGGCAAGAAGAAGCGGTATGGGCCCAAGATAAAGAAAATGCCGGACACCAAGAAGGCCGTGGTCACGCTACGGGCGGGTGAACGGATCAATCTGGTGGAAGGTCTTTAGTGCCTGCAGAGGGTCAGGTCAAGGATATTGCGCAAAGGTAGCGAACTATGCCACTGAAGAATTTGAAGCCGATAACGCCCGGCACGCGAAATGCGGTCAGGGCCTCGTTTGAGGAGATAACCCGCAAGAAGCCGGAGAAGTCCCTGTTGACCCCGCTGGCGAAGCATGCCGGCCGGAACAACCGGGGTCGAATAACCACCCGCGCCAGGGGCGGCGGCAGTCGTCGCATGTACCGGGTGGTGGACTTCAAGCGGCGCAAGGAAGGCGTGCCAGGGCGGGTGGTTTCTATTGAATACGACCCGAACCGAACCACTCGAATTGCCTTGATTTACTATGCCGACGGAGAGAAGAGCTACATTCTCGCCCCCATCGGCCTGCAGGTGGACCAGTGGGTGGAAGCCGGTCCCAATGCGGAAATCAGCCCCGGCAATTCCCTGCCCCTGAGGAACATCCCGACGGGCACAGTGGTCCACAACCTGGAGCTGACCCCCGGCAGGGGGGGCCAACTGGTGAGGAGCGCCGGAGTGGGTGCCCAGGTACTATCTCGCGAAGGCGACTACGTGCTGATCAGGCTGCCCTCGGGCGAGATGCGTCGCATCCTTTTGAGCTGCCGGGCCAGCGTCGGGCAGTTGTCCAACCCGGACCACAAGAATGAGAGCCTGGGGAAGGCCGGAGCCAGCCGCCACATGGGTCGCAGGCCCAAGGTGAGGGGCGTGGCGAAGAATCCGGTGGACCATCCCCACGGCGGCGGCGAGGGACGTTCTCCCATCGGAATGCCCGGGCCCAAATCACCAACGGGCAAGCCAACCCTGGGCTACAAGACCCGCAGAAAGAAGAAGACCAGCGGCAGATTCGTGATACGTGGCAGGCGACGGTAATTATGTCCAGATCAGTTAAGAAGGGGCCATACGTACACCCCAAATTGATGAAGAAAGTCAACGCAGTCCAGCGTTCCGGCGCGGCTACGGTCATCAGGACGTGGTCGAGAGCTTCAATGATCATGCCGGAAATGGTGGGGCTGACCCTTGGCGTGCATGATGGACGCCGCCATATTCCCGTGTTCGTGACCGAAAACATGGTGGGGCACCGCCTGGGCGAGTTTGCCCCAACCCGCACCTATCGGGGCCATGTTTCCCGTTCCGAGCGGACCAGCCGGGTGAGGTGAAGTCATGCCGCCGGTAAAAGCCGTAGCCAAGCAAATTGGCGCTTCCCAGAAGCGCCTCAAGCCCATCCTGGACCTGGTTCGGGGCAGCAATGTGGAAGAGGCGCTGGATACCCTGAGCCTGCTGCCTTCTCCCTGGGCCAGAACAGTTTACAAGGTCGTACAGTCGGCGGCGTCAAATGCCGAGAACAATATGTTCATGGAACGAGACAACCTCCGGATAGTGCGAATAACCGCCGATCCGGCCCGGTCCATCAAGCGTTTCCGCCCTCGAGCAAGGGGACGGATCGGGCGCATAACCAAGCGTTCCAGCCACATTACCGTGGTGGTGGATGAAATTGAGAGGGAGGCCTAGCCCATGGGCCACAAGACACATCCCTACGGGTTCCGACTGGGAATCATCAAGGACTGGAAGACCCATTGGTACGCCAACAATTCCACCAATTACCGCAACCTGGTGCTGGAAGACCTGAAGCTGCGGAACACGGTGCATGGCGAGTACCGCGGTTTTTCCGACGCCGGCATCTCCCGGGTGGAGATTGACCGGGGCGCGCAGGATACGGTGATTAATATCCACTCGGCCAGGCCCGGCATACTGATCGGGCGGGACGGCGAGCGGGTCAAGAATCTGCGCACCAAGCTGGAGGGCATTACCCGCCGGCGTGTTCAGCTGAATATTGTCGAGATTGAACAGCCCGAGCTGGACCCTTACCTGGTTGGCCGGAACATCGCAGACCAGCTTCAGCGCCGGGTTGCTTACCGGCGCGCCATGCGGCAGGCGGCGCAGAGGGCCATGCAGGCCGGCGCCCAGGGCATCAAGATTATCGCCAAGGGCCGCATTTCCGGGGCGGAAATAGCCCGAACCGAAAAGCTGATGATGGGCCAGGTGCCGTTGCACACTTTGCGGGCGGATATTGAGTATGCCCTGGCAGAAGCGGCCACCGCCATGGGACGCATTGGCATCAAGGTATGGATATACCGGGGCGAGATTCTGCCGCCAACGCCGGAGATCGTGGAAGAACTGGAAACCATTGAGGTTCGGGTCGAATCGGGGCCCGACGATGAAGACTTGACTGAGGCCATTGCCGACGATGTGATTGACGGCGTGGCGACCAGGGGGGCTTTCGATGTTGCAACCTAAGCGAACCAAGTACCGCAAGATGGGCCGGGGGCGACGCAAGGGAATGGCGACCACCGGCAACAGCGTCCATTTCGGTGAGTATGGCTTGAAGGCCATGGGAGCCGAATGGATAACGGCCCGGCAGATAGAGTCGGCCCGCGTGGCAATTACCCGTCACCTCCAGCGGGGTGGACAGGTATGGATTCGGGTGTTTCCCGACAAGCCGGTGAGCAAGAAGCCTGCGGAAGTACGCATGGGCGGCGGCAAGGCGGCCAATGACCACTGGGTAGCCGTGGTCAAGCCTGGCCGGATCCTTTTCGAAGTCGGCGGGGTTCCAGGCAACCAGGCGGTGGAAGCGCTGCGACTGGCCTCCCACAAGCTGCCCATCCCCACCAAGACGGTACAGCGGGACCAGGTGGCGGCCAGCCTGGGCAGTTCCTAGAGAGAGGCGGACCTGAAATGGATATCCAGGAAATACGGTCACTTAGCGACCAGCAGTTGTCAGAAGAGCTGAGCAAAACCTACCGGGAGTTGATGAATCTCCGCTTCCGGGCGGCGACCAACCAGCTCATTGACACCAACCAACCTCGGAAAACCCGAAAGGACATTGCCCGCCTGCTCACGGTCATGCGGGAGCGCAATATTAGGGTGAATTAAGCATGGCAAAAGAGATGCGCAAGGTGCGGACCGGTGAAGTTGTACGTACCAGCATGGAGAGCACCGCCGTTGTAGAAACAGTGTGGAAGCAGCGGCACCGACTGTATCGCAAACAGATGCGGAGGGTCTCACGCTTCTACGTCCATGACCCTCAGAATCAGTGTCGCGTGGGCGACACGGTGAGAATCCAGGAAACCAGGCCAATTTCCAAGACCAAGCACTGGCGGCTCCTGGAGATCCTTCAGCGACGGCAGGTGGCTGAAGTACAGCCCATTGAGCTGGAATCCGACCTGGACGCGGAAATAGCGGGAACGGCCGAGGTTGAAGCGGCCGACTCCCCGGTTGCCGCCGACGCATCGAGCGGCGAAGAGGACACCGAGGAATGATTCAGACATACACCAGGTTAAATGTTGCCGACAACAGCGGCGCCAAGTTAATCAGGCTCATCAATATTCCCGGAGCCAGCAAACGAAAGTATGCCAAGGTGGGCGACGTGATAGTTTGCACGGTGCGGGAGGCTGTGCCTAACTCCCCGGTGAGAAAGGGAACCGTGGTGAAAGCGGTAGTTGTTCGTCAGGCACAGGCGTTGCTCCGACCCGACGGCACCTACATCAAATTCGACGACAATGCCGCCGTGATAATCCAGGACAATTTGATGCCGCGCGGGACTCGCATCTTCGGGCCGGTGGCACGGGAGTTGCGGGACCGGGGTTTCATGCGCATCGTGTCCCTGGCGCCGGAGGTGGTCTAAATGAACATTCGTGCCGGAGATAACGTGCTGGTAATTGCCGGCAAGGAAAAAGGCAAGACGGGACGGGTGGAACGCCAGTTGACTGCCGAAAATCGGGTGGTCGTCGAGGGAGTGAACATCATCACCCGACACATGAAGCCGCGCCCTGGTCTAAGACAGGCCGGCCGGATTCAACGGGAAGCTCCCATTCACATATCCAACGTCATGCTTATCTGCAACAAATGCGGTCAGAATATTCGACCCCGCATCGTGGCCCTGGAAACAGGCCAGCGGGTGCGGGTATGCCCCAAGTGCGAGGAAGTAATTGATGATGCCCGATAGCGCTGCGGAAGAAACACAAGACGGACAATCGGAAGAGCAACAGCAAGGGCAACCGGCCCAGGCTGCAGCCGAAGAGGGCAGGAGCGGCTCCCGCAGGCAGCGCCAGTCGCGGGGAGGCAGAGGTGGAGCTGCGGCAACCGCCGAGGCGGAAGACGACCAGTCCCAGCAGCCACCGTTCCCGCGCCTGCTGGAGACGTATCGCAACGAGATAATTCCGACAATGATGTCGGAGTTCGCCTTTGCCAATACGATGAGGGTGCCCCGTATCCAT
>VXOH01000158.1:0-1251 GCA_009840135.1 Chloroflexota bacterium
CTCACCCTAACCCTCTCCCGCCAGGCGGAACGTCCGCCTATGGCGGGGGCGAGGGAACTTTGCAATCGTCCTGTCTCATAGCCAGGGCAACCGCATTACTGGATTGCCCGGTACCATTCGTTCCAGCAGGGGCATTAAGTCGCATCTGAGAACATTTCCCTGGCTGAGGCCCCAATGCTATCTGCGCTTGGCGAGATGCCGACGGCCGTTCTTCGTGGACGCAGGGAAGATTCCCCGATCGCCTGGCTTGAATCTGACCGAAGGCCGAAATCCGGCCAATTTGCCCGCCTTCCGGCCGCGCCGCCAACAAAAGTGAGGTTAACTTGCAATCCCGGCAGTAGGAGTTTGCGTATGTACCAGTGATACTATCTTGCAGTCCGAGACTGTGGAAGAGGAGACCTGATGGACGTCCTTAGAATGCTGGTTGCCCTTGTCCTGATCTTCTGTTCAATCGCCGTGGCACTGCAATTCGTGCTTGGCCCCCTTTACAGCGACATCGGCCAGGCCGAACTTGCCGTCTGGTACTACCTGGACATGTTGATGGCGGTTTCCATCGTCGTCACCGTCGCCGTTCAATTGCAGCGAAAGCGGGCTTCCGACCGGACCCGGGGAGAGGGCCTCAATCGGGAGCGGTTCGAAGCCAATGTAATGTTCTACGCTTCGCTCCTGGTCGCCCTCTGGTTCTTCCGCAACTGGTTCGACTTTCTCGCGTCCAGCCCTATTGGCGACCAGTCAACGGCAACCATTGTCATCTGGTACATCCTGGACCCGTTGCTGGTAATCCTGGTCGGCTTGACCGGGATCCGGTTATGGCGTAATTCAGCCCCCACTACCGGTTATATGAACTCCGGCAGAACTTAGGAGGGACAATGAGCGCGTTAAAAAGGATGATGGCGGCGGTTCTGGCCATCATCTCTGTCGCGGTGGCGGTTCACTTCATTGCCGGTGAAATTTACGGCGTCTACTGGTCAGACTCGAACGCTGTGTGGGACTACCTCAACTGGTTCATTGCCCTGGCCATGCTGGTGGCCCTGGTCTTCCATTTTCGGCGCAGGCAGGCCTACGACGGCAGAAACAGGGAAGACAACGTAACCCTGGGCTATTTGTCCACCAACTTTCTGCTGTTTGCCACAATATTCCTGACCCTCTGGTTTTTTGCAAACTGGTTCGAAGAGCTTAACGCCAGCCAGGACGCCTCTGCCACCGTGGTTGGCTTCGTCTGGATTAGCTTCAATGCCTCCTTTATTGTGC
>VXOH01000158.1:1261-7751 GCA_009840135.1 Chloroflexota bacterium
TTACCGCCTGGCTGCTGTGGAATACTGAGGAGGAAAACTTGTCCGGTGAAATTGCGGATCCGGCAGAAGAGGGCCCACCGGCGGCCCACGCGGGTCCGTCCGCAACCGGTTCAATCGTCATGCCCTCGGAAATGCCGGGTGGGCCGGGAGTTGCGGGAAGAGTCGGCAGCTCCCCTGCCGGAGGAATAGTTGACGGTGGAGCGGTTAACCGGGAAGACACCGTTGGTTCCGTTCAGGGCCGATGATACCGGCGCCAGCCATGGTTCCGACCTCTTCGGCATCCCTGGCGGGGTTGGCTGTCGTTTTCAAGCTCTCCGAGTGTAGGTCTGATGCGCGGAGGCGCCCACCCTATGACCTCGATCTTTTATAAATGGAACTCAGCAGTCTAACTGGAGCCATCTATTGATGGTAGAATAGTTATCAATTTCACAAATGCAAATTGAGGCCTTAATCCGGTCCTCAATTTCCTGTTGCCGGGTAAACCTTTACCTGATAGTTGCCTCGGTAACCGTGCTAAAATGTTCAAACCAATGTGTTTATTTGACTGGCCCACCGGCCAGCACCCCTGACTCGGTGGGCGCCGGCACTCCATGCGTTGGACACCGGAGGTAAAGTAATGACAAGGAAGCTGTTTGACGAACATTCCAGCAGAGCCCTGCTGGAATTCACGGCCATGTTTGACGCCCTCAGCCCCGAATACCGCAGCTCAATAGTCATGCGTGCGCTGCGGGCCAGGGACCACGTTTCCACCGATGCCGGACGCTCCCTGGACTCTGCCATCCGCGGCAGCATCCGACTGGTCGGCTATTCCAATCCTGCGCTGGCTATTTCGTCTGCCCTGCTGGAACCCGTAAACAGTTCCATCGCCAAGTCCGAGAAGCTGGCCACGGCAACCCTTAAGGTGTGGGCCGAGTCCCTGGACGATCTGGAAAAGCTGGTTTCCGGGCACCTCCAGTCCCAGGGCCTGCCCGTGGAATATCCCGACTTCGAAAACTGCCGGTTCCGCGGGTTCTGGGATGAGGACAGTTGGCAGAGGGAACTGGACTGGATTATCGACCTGTCCGAGTCGTGGGACGAAGAGGATATCGCTCTGATGCTTTGTTACGTCTCCGGAAGGACCATCGTCATTGAAGGGGATGAAGCTGGCGAAGAGGAGGGTGAGCCCTTCCTGGAAGTTACCAGCCTGCGGGACAAGCAGGCAGGCACGACCGAAAAGGAACCTGGGCCCCAACCGGCGGAAATGGCCAGGGCCGCCGAGGAGCATACTCCGACCCAGGAGCCCTTGCCCGTGTCGCCGCCCGTTCAGTCCGAATCACTTCCCATCCACCCCCCGTCTGAGATCAATGGTCCGGCCATTCTCAATCAGTGCATCAATTACCTTAACGCTCTCAGCCCCGAAGACGGCAATTGGAACGAATCGGTGCCCGCATTTGTGGATGCTGTCAGCAACATTCGTAACTTGAAATCGTCTCAAAGAGAACGCCGTGCCAACCTTTTGGCGGCTCATGCCGAAATTACCCAGGAGTTCTCCACGGACCTGGAATTCCTGGAACAGGATACTTCCTTCTGGAGCGCCCAGGGGCTGACCGAACTCGCCGAGCTCGACCGCACCCTGGATCTGGCAGACGGTCTGAAGCGCCTTCTCAGCGAGTACAGGGACGTCCGGCGTCCCGGCAACACCCTCTCCGAAGAACTGGGCCGCCGGGAGCGCCGCTTCGCCCTCGAACCCAGGATCCTGGACACCATGGCCATGATGCGCCAGGCCATGTCCGGCGACGGCGAGCTCCAACCAATGCCCGAGGTGGAATAACTTATTCCAACCGTAGGCAGCCGCCTGCCCTGCTCTTCCAACAGCAGGGCTACGCCGGTAGTAAGCTCCATACCGCAGCGGCCCCTGGACTTACAGCCAACTGGCCGAAAATTCAGAGCAAATGTGTTCTGCAACGCTTCCATCAAAAAACGCCTGGAGGCGCAAGAACCGGTAAGCGCGGGAACACGAAAACCCGGCAGGGGCAGCCGCTGAGGCTGCCCCTGTTTAGTTCCCGGCCAATTTCCCGGATAAGTCTTGCGGTGGCCGGTTTGCGTCAATCCGACGGCCCCGGCAGTCGGTCCCCCAAAGTCGCCGTGCCACTTCCATCCGGCGCGCCCTTCAGATAGTTCCGGCAGGTACCCTTACCGCCGGGTCGCTCCTATGCCTCGGTCAGCAACTCCAGCACATGGCCGTCCAGGTCTCTGAAGTACACGCCCCTCCCGCCTTTCCGGTGATTGATGTCCATGTCTTCCAGGCTGCGCGGGCCACTGCCGTAGGCCAGCCCTTCGGCCCTGATGCGGCCGAAGATTGCATCGAAATCGTCCTCGCCAACGTGGAAGGCATAGTGATGGTGCTCAAACTCATCCCGGTCGTCAAAGTCCAGGGTTAGCGTCTCATTGACCTGCACCGGAGCGAAATGGCCGTGCATCCCCGCGTAGGTCAAGCCGAAAATGCGGGCAAAGAACCTGGCGCCGGCCTCCTTGTCGTGCGAGGGTACAATGGTGTGGTTCAACTCAATTGCCATGTCACGCCTCCTTATCGAGCGGGATCCTCATCCCTTTGCAAACTATCCTTTCCCTGGCTCCTCGTTACGCCACCAGGTAGCCATCCCGGACGCCGGGCCGGTCCAGCTACCCCCTCTCTTCTTCAAGAACCTGGCGCAAAATCTCTTCATCAACCCGAACCTCGGTACCTGCCCTTTCCTCCTGCAGCAGCATGGCAACCCGGGAGTCCCTGCCGCCCCAGCCCCGGTTGATGGCTTCCGTCATTTCCGCCAGCGCCATATTCGCCAACCGCATCGGCACATTGAACTCCCGGCCCACTCCCACCGCCAGGTCAACGTCCTTGCGCGCCAGTTGAAGGGCAAAGTCCGGGGGATCGAAATTGCCCGTCAGGAGGTGCTCTGCCAGGCCTTCAAAGGGTCCCCGGCGTCCCTGGGCGCCCCGGCGGACCGCTTGCCACAGGGCCAGCGGCTCCACCCCGGCTTTGACGCCCATGGTAAAGGTCTCCGCCAGGGCGCACTGGAATATGTAACCCGAACAGTTGTGGACCAGCTTGGCCACCGACCCGCAGCCGATGGGCCCAACGTAATACGCCTTGTCACCAATGGAGTCCAGGATGGGCTTATACCGGTCGAAGAGCTCCCGGTCTCCCCCTACCCAGATGGCCAGGTTACGCGAACGCGCCCCCCTCGGCCCACCGCTTACCGGCGCATCCAGCATCTCGACCCCGCTTTCCGAATATACCTGGTGAATTTTCCGGATTACCGTCGGGGAGTTGGTGCTCAGGTCGAAATAGACGTTGCCGGGACTGAAGCCCTCCAGCAGGCCGTCCTCCCCCATTGCCACCGCTTCCACTTCAACGGGGCCGGGCAGTGAAGTAAACACCACGTCGGCGGCCTCGGCCACTTCCCGAGGGCTGTCCGCCCACTCGGCGCCCGCTTCCAGGTGCGGCGTTGCCGCCTCGCGGCGAATGTCGTGTACCACCATGTCGTTTCCGCCCTGCAGACAGTTGTAGGCCATGCTGCCGCCCATGGTGCCCAAACCTATGAATCCAACCTTCATTGGTGCCTCCATTTCTTCGGAATACGCTTCGTTACCTTCACTGTGTTGCAACTTTCTTTGTGTCGGAAAACGCCCTAATTATCCTGTAGCCTCGATACAGCCGCAAGGCCCGGCACGCCAGGCCTCAGGACGATTGCAAAGTATTCATTGAACCGCTCATGGTGAGCTTGTCGAACCATCGCGTGGTTGGGCGGCATCCTTCGACAAGCTCAGGATGAGCGGAGAGAACGGCATGCTGCGCCATCGCAATCCTACTGCCCCCGGTCAACGCCATGGTGGGAAAAAGGAAACCGGAAAGTAAACATAGAGAATCCGGGCAGCCTCGCCCAATCGGATGGTGTAAAATAGAAGTTAATATATAAATCGTAAATCAAGCCTCGACGCGGGGTAAACATTATGAATATTTCAGTACGGGATCTCAGCCCCACCGAACGGAATCTCATGAGCGCCATTGTGGGTGAGGCCATGGCCTACCTGAAATACAACGCCTTCGCCCACCGTGCCCTGGAGGAAGGCCATCCCGAGGTCGCCCAGATTTTCCAGGAGGTGGCCGGAGCCGAAACCATTCATGGCCTCAATCACCTTCGGGTTGCCGGAGAGGTCAACTCCACCATTGAAAATCTCAAGTCAGTCATCGAGGGCGAGTCCCGGGAATTCAGCACGATGTATCCCCGCATGATTCGCGACGCCCAGGCTGAAGGCCGCCAGGATGCCGCCGACTCCTTCGCGCTGGCGCTGGAACGTGAACATCACCACCAGAACATTTTTGCCCGGGCTCTGGCGCAACTCGAAGCCCGTCAGGCCATTTCCCTGACGGGCCAGGCCGCTCCACCGACTGATTCGGAAGCAAGCAGGCCTCAGACCGGAATAGTGGCGGGCAATGCCGCCGCCGGCAACCCGCCGCCTCCCGAACCGAGTCTGGTTTCGCTGAGCCCCGACCTGGCCGTTGGTGAAGGTCCAGACCGGATTGACCTGAACACCTACGTGGCGGCCACTATTGAAGTGGACCGGGAACGTTTTCGGGTAGCCAATCTTGGCAGGCTCAGGGAGGTGGTATTCGGGGCCCAGGATGGCATTCTCAGCACTGTGGCCCTGGTTACCTCCGTGGCCGTTGCCATCGGTGACGGGGCCACCGTTCTGGTCGCCGGCATGGCTGCAGCACTGGCCGGCATGATATCCATGGCCACCGGCGCTTACCTGGGTTCCCGTGCCGAGCAGGACGTGCAGCGGTCCGAAATCGCGCGGGAAGCCAGGGAACTGGAAGAAAATCCGGCGGAAGAACTGGCCGAGTTGGTGGTGATCCTGCAAAGAGAGGGCAGAAGCTTTGCCGAGGCCCAAGCCCTGGCCAGCGAAATCGCCCAGGACAAGGATCTGTGGCTGAAAACCCTGGCGGAAAAGGAACTGGGCATAAGCCTGGAAGAGACCACCAATCCCGTCAAGGACGCCCTGGTGATGGGCTTTTCTTTCGTTGCGGCTGCCATGGTCCCCATCATCCCCTACCTGTTCCTGGACGGCCCCACCGCCATCGCGGTTTCGATTGCTGCGGCCCTTTCCGGTTTGTTCGTTCTGGGGATGGGTAAAGGGCGACTCGTAAGCAAGTCACCACTGCTTCAGGGCCTGGAGATCCTGGGGATTGGCGCCGTCTCCGCCGCCATCGGCTTCGCCCTCGGAGACATGCTTCCGCGCCTGTTCAGCTGATTAGAGTCAACAACCACAGGGGAAAGAGACCGGACTGGCTCGCTCAGGCCTGCCAATTCTTCCCATTGGCGCCGGGTTTCCCGGCCGGCAGTTCAGGAAATCCCGTTGTAGAATGCCCTGACGGCAACGAGGAAATCCACCGGATTGTCCCCGGCTACCAGGTGGCCTGCGTTGGGAACGGTGACCGTGTCGCAGGTTGGAATCACCTGCTGCATCTGCCGCATGGTCTCATCGGCGAAAATGTCGCTGTCCCCTCCCCTGACCACCAGGGTGGGGCAGGTGATTTTCCCCACCGCCTCCCACAGCTGTTCCGAAGACCAGGCGGGCCCCTGTCGCCCCGGGGTTCGAAGCAGCTTGTCGTATTTCCACGACCACTTGCCGTCCGTCCGCTGGCGGATGCTGTACTTCAGGGCTCCCAGGGTCTGCTCCCGCGACCGCCCGGTGTATTCCTGCACCCGGTCGGCGAATTCTTCGAAGCTGTCCAGTTCATCCGGCAGTTCCCGGAAATTCTGGATGCGATTCCGGCCCCGGGACTGGGCCACCGGCCCGGTGTCCACTATGACCAGCGACTTCAATACTCCCGGATTTCGCGACGCCCACACGTAGCTGTTTCGTCCGCCCATGGAGTGCCCGATGAGGTGGAAACCTTTCAGGCCCAGGGCCGCAACGAAGGCGTCTATGTCACCCTGGTGGGCCTCCAACGTGTAGTCGCCATCGGAAGCCCAGTCGCTGTCACCGTGCCCCCTCTGGTCCATGGCGATTACGTGGTACTCCTCCGAAAGGGCCAGGCTCACAAAATCCCAGCTGTGGGCCTGCTGTGAACCGCCATGCAGCATAACAATCAGGGGATTCCCCGGCTGTCCCCACTCCAGGTAATGAAAATTCATGCCATTGGCCTGGACGTTGCGGTCCGCCGGCTCATTTTCCCTGGCGAACTGGACGCCCTTCTGTCGCGCCGCTTGATGCAGGGTCAGGCCCAGGGAATGAGAAGCCATGGCAGAAACCTCCGGTACGGTGCTTGGATTAAATGGGATTGGGTTGATAAGCCTGGGATTAAACGGGTATGAATCGGACAGGTTTGGATTGCAAGGACTTCCTCAGCAGTCCCAATCATAACCCCCATCGCCCACCTGTCAAGGGAACAGTTTTTTGCATTCCTTCCCCCCTGTCCATTCAAACCCGCCTACCGGTCCCCAAG
>VXOH01000149.1 GCA_009840135.1 Chloroflexota bacterium
AATTGAGGGAATTACCTGCCTCTACACCCGTCATACCCTCGACATCGCAGGGGCGCATGGCCATGCCCCTACCCACCGCAGGATTTGCCCAGGTTCGAGGTTCCCGCCTGCGCGGGAACGACGGATTCTCCAGTCTGGCAACACACCAAGTCTGAACAGTTACACACCTGCCCCACTTCTTGACAGGGTGTTGCGGCGGAATTAATATAGACATCCCTGCCGAGGTAGCTCAGGTGGTAGAGCACGGCACTGAAAATGCCGGTGTCGACAGTTCGAGTCTGTCCCTCGGCACCACCTATATCCGGCGTCTCCTCAGCACCGTTTCGGAATTATGAACCGCCCCTACAGGGCGGTTTTTTTGTTCTGCTTCTGCGCCCCGGTATGCCGGGGGTTGTCCGGCAAGCTTGGTGGGTATATTCTGCCCCTGTACCATGTGAAGCGACACGTCAACCGGCGCGTGAAGCGTCGCGCTCCCACCCCGTCCCCGGGCAGTTCAGCCGGTAAGCCGCAAGTCCGTACCCACAGGAGGCCCCATGAAGTTCGGGATTTTTACCATCGTCCCCTACCACGAAGATTTTACCCAGCAGCAGGCGCTGACCCAGGCCCTGGAGCAGATTCAATTCGCCGACGAAGCGGGGCTTGACGAAGTCTGGCTGGGCGAACACCGCTTCTCACGACACGGCCTGCTCTCCGGAATCTGGTCCTTTCTGGGGGCGGTTGCCGGTCGTACCAGGAATGTTCGCATAGGCACCGCCGTCATCGTTCTGCCCCTGCATAACCCGGTCCTGGTGGCCGAGGAGGTGGCCATGCTGGACGTCATAAGCAACGGCCGGATCAACTTCGGCATCGGCGCCGGTTACCAGCAGCAGGAATTCGACGGCGTGGGCGTTGACATAGACACCAGCCGCGACCGGTTCCACGAGGCCGTTGACGTGATGATCAAGGCCTGGACCGAGGAGACCCTCACCTACCAGGGGCAGTTCACCAACGTGGAGGATGTGTGGGTATTGCCCAAGCCGCTGCAAAAGCCCTATCCTCCCCTGTTCCAGGCGGTAAGCACCAGCCCGGCCAGCATTGATTTCGCCGCCAGTCGCAACATCCAGGTCATCGCGGGCGGCCCCACCGACATACTGGGCCAGGCGCCCCAGGTAATCAAGCTGTGGCGCGAGAAGATGGAAGAATACGGCCACGAACACGCCCAACTGGACCCGCCCATGTCCAAGTCCATTTACGTCGCTCCCACCATGGAGGAAGCTGAACGGGACGCCGCCGAGCTGGAGAACTTTTCCTCGCGGATACTGCGGTCCGTCGGTTCCGCCGGGGCGCCCATCGGCATGCCCATGGACCGGAACGGCAAGGTGGCCAAGGGTTACGAGCACTGGGCCAACCGCCAGCGGGACCGGGACCGCCGCGATGACCCGGGCCACGCCGGCCTGCCGCCGCTCCGGGGCACGCCCGAAGTGGTGATTGAACGGCTGAAGCAGACCCAGGAAGCGGGGATAAACCACGTTTTCGGCAACTTCGGCTTTGCCGGGCTGCCCCACGAGAAGGTGATGCGCTCCATCGAGATGTTCGCCACTCACGTGATGCCCCACTTCCAGGACGCGCCGGTGCCTGCGGGGGACTAGGGGCTATTTCAAGAATCCCTTCCCCCTTGACGGACTGACAGGGGTATGTATTGGGCCATACCAAAGGAGAATTACCCGATGAAATGTCATCCTGAGCGCAGCGAAGGATCTAGAATCGCAGGGAATAAAGGTATTGCCCTTCTGAAAGTCGTCCCAGGGGAACCATTTTAGATTCTTCACTCCGTTCAGAATGACGTACTGACTGAGCGAGGTCTTTAGCAAATACATACCCGTCTAAGCCCATCAAGGGGGAAGGTTTGGATGGGGGTGATAACGGTATGGCCAGATTCTCGCTCCCCCTCACTTCTTCGACAGGCTCAGGGCAGGCTCTAACCCTCCCCCATCGAAGGGGGAGGGGACAATCGAAAGACCCTGATTAAAATAGTCACTTGATTGACAAGGCCGATGGGGTCTGCTGAAATTGGGCCAAGACCAAATAAAATGACAGGTATGGAGGTGAGCGTTATGGCAGGCAGGACATTGATTTACGTCGGCGCCGAGGCCGATGGGCTCTATCGCAAGGAGGCGGGCGATTCCCGGTGGGAGAAGCTGGCCAAGGGCATGCCGCCCTCGCCGCAGGTGCGCGCCATCGTGGTGCATCCGGACGACGCCAGCACCATCTTCGTCGGCACCCAGCGCGGCGTTTACCGCTCCAGGGATGGCGGCGACAGCTTCGAGCGAATGAACCTGACCGAGGGGCGCATCGTCTGGGCCATCAAGTTCCATCCCCACGACTCCAGCATCATGTACCTGGGCACCGAGGGGTCGGAGGTGTTCAAGAGCACGGACGGAGGCGAGAACTGGGAGTACCTGGCCACGGTATCCAACCCCGACGCGGTGCAGATGGCCTTCGCCACCCGCATCCTGGGCATCGGCATCGAGGCGGGGGACACCAACCAGATGTACGCGGCGCTGGAAGTGGGCGGCGCGGCGCACAGCTCCGACGGCGGGAAGACCTGGACCATCGTTAACACCGGTTTCGAAGGCGACGTGGACCTGCTGGACCTGCACGGCGTTACCGTAGGCGTTGACGAGTCGGTCTTCATCTCCAACCGCACGGGCGTGTGGCGCACCCGGGACCGGGGCCGGAGCTGGGACGACCTCAAGTTCGAGGACTACTCCAACATCCGCTACTCCCGCGGTGTCGAGGTTGCGCCCAACGACCCCAGCACCCTTTATGCCTGTGTGGGGCTGAACTTCGGCAGCGAAGAGGGTGGCATCCTTCGCTCCACCGACGGGGGCAACAGCTGGAGCCGGTTTGACCAGGGAATTGAGCCGGTCAGCACCACTTTCGGCATTGCGGTGAATGACCGCGACCCGGAGCAGGTGTACTTCTGCACCCGCAAGGGGCAGGTGTTCGGCACCCACGATGGCGGCGCAACTTGGCGGGGCCACGACCTGCCCGAGATTGCGGCCAACGTCAAGGCCATCGCCTGCACGTCGGCCTAGCTGGCTATCGCGCTTGAATTGATGGTCAACCGGAAAGTCCGTTGGGGGTAGGGGCGCACAGCCGTGCGCCCCTACGTTTCGAACCAAAACCAGCAGCTGTTCAGGAGACTCCGGGTAAGCGGCAGAGTCTGCCATCAATCCAAAGGATTTGACCTACTAAACCTGAGCCAAGTTGAAAACTGCCCTTGCCCGGATATTAACTCACTGTAATTTACTGTCGCCGTTAGAGGCGCCTCCCCACATCGTAGGGGCGATTCGCGAATCGCCCCTACGTTCGACGACTTCCCCACCCCGTCCTTCCTCTCCCCCATGTCACTCTGCATGGTGTACCCTTCACCGACAGCCTGACCAACGCCGGTCAACGCCTTGCTATTACACATACTGGACCGCCATAACTCGGGCGGCTGTTCGACCTTGAGCCTGTTCGACCTTGAGCCTGTTCGACCTTGGGCCTGTTCAACCTAAGCCGCGCCTTATGTCGCTTTGGGCTATACTGTCGGTGGAAAGAACACCGTGGAAGAGCTTGGAATAGAGAGATGGAGCGGAGAGACGACTCTGCCGCCCCCTCAATCCTTTCGCTGAGGTGAAGAAGGATGCCAGCACGTACGGGAGCCGAGTACATCAAGGGACTGAATGAGCGCCCCCGCGAGGTCTGGATTGACGGAGAGCGGGTCCAGGACGTGACCACCCATCCGGCCCTGAAGAACGGGGTCAAGTCGGTGGCCGCCCTGTACGATATGCAGCACCGGCCGGACCTGCGGGAGGAGATGACCTTCGCCTCGCCGACCACGGGAGACTCGGTGGGGTTGTCTTACCTGGTGCCCCAGTCGGTTGAAGACCTGGAACGCCGACGTCAAATGATGACCCGGTGGGCCTGGTCCACCTGCGGCATGATGGGCCGCTCCCCCGACTTTCTCAATATCATTTTCTCGGCCTGGGCCGGGGCCTCGGGCTATTTTGCCCAGAACCGCCCGGAGTTCCAGCGCAACGTGGAGGACTACCACGAATTTCTGCGGGAGAAGGACGTGGCGTTGACCCACGCCCTGGTCAACCTGCAACGCCGCCGCACGACCAACCCCACCGACACCTTGAGCGAGGAGGTGGTCCTCACCCTGGTCAAAGAAAACGATGCGGGAATCGTAGTCAAGGGCAGCCGGGTGCTGGCAACCCTGGGACCTATTTCAGACGAAATCGCCATATACCCGGTGGCTTCCCACCGACTGGCCGACTCTGACGGTCGCCAGTCCTTCTCCTTTTCCATCCCCTGCGACACCCCCGGCGTCAAGTTCCTGTGCCGCGAGAGCTTCGACCTGGGTCGCTCCCATTTCAACCATCCCCTGGGTTCCCGCTTTGAAGAGATGGACTCGGTGGTGTTCTTCGACAACGTTTTTGTGCCGTGGGAGCGGGTGTTTCTGCTGGACGACGTGGACCTGTGCAACGGCTACGCCCAGGGCACCAGCTCCGACGCTCACACGGGCCACCAGGTGTTGACCCGCTGCCTGGTGAAGGCCGAGTTCATGCTGGGCCTGGCGGACCTGATCGTTGACACCCTGGGGTCGGGGACCATTCCCCACGTCCAGGAGCAGGTGGCGGAACTCATCACCCAGCGGGATACGCTGTGGGCCTGCATCCGGGCCGCCGAGGCCGACGCCGCGCCCAACCGGTGGGGAGTGATGAGTCCCGCCTTGCCGCCGCTGCGAGCGGGCCGGACGCTGTTTGGCCGGTCCATGTATCCCCGCATGGTAGAGATCATCCAGCTGTTGGGCACCAGCAGCCTGATGGCCCTGCCCACCGAGGCCGATTTTGAAACGGACCTGGCGGCGGAGGTCGAGCAGTACCTGGCCACCGACACCGTCAACGCCCGGGACCGGGCCAGGCTGTTCCACCTGGCATGGGACGCCTCGTGCAGCGCGTTCAGCGGGCGGCAGGTGCTGTACGAGCGCATGTTCGGGGGCAACCCGGTACGCAACGCCCTGGCCCTGTACAGCAACTACGACAAGGAGCCCTTCAAGCAGGGGGTGCGCGATTTCCTGGGCATGGAAGGGTCGGACATTCAGGAATCCTCTGAATAAGTACCTACCCCCTTGATGGGGGAAGGCCAGTAGGCCAACAGGTTTGAATTGATGAATATCAACTGGCCCCCACCGGCAAGGTGTTAGCCAATATGTTCAAGGTTCCCGACTTCGCGGGAAAGACGGTTTAGCCCCAACCCATCAATCCAATCTTGTCGAACTACTAAAATGGAGGTGGATAGCTTGCCAAGGACCCTTTCCTCCTCACCCTAACCCTACCGCCACAGGTCCGCCTGAGGCGGATTCCGCGCCCACCAGGGGAGAGGGGACTTATTCAGACCTTTCTTGGCAGGCCATCCACCGCAGGAACCGGGGAGGACGATATGAGGCAACGACCCTTCGGCAAACTGGGCATGGTCAGCGCCCTTACCCTGGGCGGCGGCGGGCTTGGCCAGGTGTGGGGCCCAACCAGCAGGGAGAAATGCGTGGCAACGGCCAGGGATGCCGTGGAATCCGGCATAAACCTTCTCGACATGGCCCCCACCTACGGCAACGGCGAAGCTGAAAGTGTCATTGGCGAGGCCTTCGATGGCGCCCTGTCCGCCGAGGTGCGGGTCACCACCAAGTGCCGAGTAGGGGCAACTCCACCGGGCCAGGTGTACGACCTCCTGTCGGAGAGCCTGGACGGCAGCCTGCAGCGTATGAAGCTGGAACGGGTGGACGTCATGTTCCTTCACAACGCAGTTACGCTGGGCGACGGGGATGGCGAGCGGCTTACCAGGGTTGCGGTGGTGGCTGAGGCGGTGGCGCCGGCCTTTGAAAAGCTCATAGCCGAAGGACGAATCGGGCACTGGGGCCTTACGGGCATCGGCGAGGCGGACGCTCTCATTCACCTGCTGAATCATGGCCCCTGTCCCAACTTTATCCAGTGCATCGCCAACCTGCTGGACTCGGCGGGCGCATTGCCGCAGGGGAATGCCCCGCAGCGTCCCCGGGACGTCATAGCGGCGGCCAACGACAGCCAGGCCCAGGTCCTGGGGATTCGCGCGGTCCAGGCCGGGGCGCTGACCGACGCCATGGACCGGCCACTTCCCGACGGACACCCGGAGCTGGCGGACTTCGCCCGGGCCGCGGCCGTTAGGGCCCTAGCTGGAGCAAAGGGGTGGCGCGCCGCCGTCCTGGCCCCCCCCGAAGCCCGTTCGATGGAGGGCTTAGCAACGGTGGTGCTGGGCGTCAAGAACCGCGCCGAGCTGAGAGAATGCGTTGCGGCGGAGGAAGCCGGCCCCCTGGACCCTGAGCTTATGGCCCGCATTGATGCCGCCGTGGGGGTTGGAAAACAGTAGTTCGGCCGAATGTAAGTGTTCAGAATCAGAGGGTATCCAATCTGGAAGTGACGGTGATCCCCATAATCGAGGTTCCCGCCTTCGCGGGAACGACGGGGTTTTCGGCTTGGGAACTCATCCAGTCTGAACAGTTACTGCCGAATTGGCTTGGGCCGATTGTGAATCTGAGTCCGGCATGGTAAACAGAGGGTGAGGGCATTGCACCCAGGGTCTTTCGGTTTTACTTCTCCCACCAAGGGAGTTGGTCAGGGTAAGGGGGCCTGTTCCCCCTGTGAACTGACGGCTTGCGCATTCACCCCCATCCCAACCTTCCCCCATCAAGGGGGAAGGGGTTTTCAGGACATTTGAAAGACCTTGGCATTGCACCAGGGCCAACTCGTTGCAACATTGGCTTTGTGCTACAGTGAGGCGCCAGTTGGCCGGCGGGTCGGCAACCAGAACATCTGACAGGGAAGAGGTGAACCGTGGCAGGACCGTGTACGGGCTTAACCGTCCTGGATTTCTCGCAGGGTATGCCGGGGGCTATCTGCACCCTGGTGCTGGCCGACTTCGGCGCCGAGGTCATCAAGGTTGAACCTCCCGGCGGAGACCCCTTCCGTTTTCAGCCGGCCTGGATTTCGTGGAACCGGGGCAAGAGAGGCGTCGTGCTGGACCTGGAAACTGCCGAGGGTCGTGAGCAGGCCATCCAGTTGGCCGGCACCGCCGACGTGCTGGTCGAGTCCTTCCGCCCGGGAGACATGGCCCACTGGGGCCTGGCATACGACGACCTGGCCCGTCTCTACCCACGGCTGGTTTACTGCTCCGTTACGGGTTTCGGCCAGGAGGGCCCGCTCCGGCGTGTAAGAGGATACGAGGGCGTGGTTGCAGCGAAAGCGGGCCGGATGCTCAACCTGCAGGGGCAGCCCAACCGGGACGGGCCGGTCTATTCGGCGGTGCCGACGGGCAGTTGGCACGCCAGCCAGGCCGCCCTGCGGGGAATCCTGGCCGCCCTGCGGGTGCGGGATCTGTGCGACCGGGGACAATGGGTGCAGACCAGCATCGTACAGGCCCTGGCCTCTCCCCACGACAACAATGCCGGCGCCGGCGGCCTGGTCAATTTGCAACTGGCGCGCAAAGACCCGGAACGCTACCCCGTCCGGCCCCCAAGCCGTGGCCTCTCAACCATCGGTTACATTCCCGTGCGAACCGGCGATGGCACCTGGCTCCAGCACGCCAACCAGAGGGTTCCCCATATCCAGGGACACCTGAAGGCCATTGGCCTGGGGGTTCTGTTTAGTTTTGCGGGGTAATATGCTATAATCCCTGGCATCTTAAAC
>VXOH01000154.1 GCA_009840135.1 Chloroflexota bacterium
CCTGCCAGCCACCCTTGACTCATAACACGGTATCTAACCTTCCCCCATCAAGGGGAAAGGGTCCCCTGGCATGACTTTGCAATCATTCCGGGGTAAGGGAGGGCTTCA
This sequence comes from Chloroflexota bacterium, assembly GCA_009840135.1. Lineage (GTDB taxonomy): Bacteria > Chloroflexota > Dehalococcoidia > Lucifugimonadales > UBA3495 > Bin22. The sequence continues at coordinate 109 of VXOH01000154.1, forward strand.
AATTGACACCCCCGATACGCCCCAATATAATTTTGGCCAATACGGATGTTCTTCCCCAGAAACGCGGTCAACACAAACCTCGGTTGAGGAGTAATGTCCGCCGTTCCCGAAGCGCCACAAAGTTGGAACCGAAATGTCAATACGAGAGAGATTAGAGGCAGACATCCAGGCGGCAATGCGCAGCCGCAATCAGCAGCGGCTGGATGCCCTGCGGTTTCTGAAGAGCGCCATAAACCGGGTCGAGATAGACCGCAGGGTGACGTTGGATGATGACGGCATCACCGAGGTTGTGGTCAGGCAGGTGAAGGACCGGCGCGACAGCATCCGGATGTTTGAGGAAGGCAATCGCAACGACCTGGTGGCCAAAGAGGCTGCCGACCTGATCATCCTGGAAGAGTACATGCCTCCCCAGCTGGATGAAGGGGAAATAACCGCCCTGGTCGAGGACGTTATCCGCCAGGTGGGCGCCGAGTCCATCCGTGACAAGGGCAAGGTGATGGGTCGCCTTATGCCCCAGGTCCAGGGAAAAGCCGACGGCCAACTGGTAAACGCCATAGTTACGCGATTCCTTGAGTCCGGTTCTCCCGAATAATCGAGGACGCGGTTCCCACAGACAAGCCGGCCGATTCCACTGCTTACCGGGCAAGACTTCCCTATGCGTTTTGGAATATTGGTATTTCCAGGTACCTGGAGCGACACCGACTGCCACCACCAGGTGAGCGACGTTCTGGGCCAGGAAGCCGTTTACATTTGGCACCGGGACACCGCCCTCGATGGCATTGATTGCGTAATATTGCCGGGGGGGTTTTCCTATGGAGATTACCTGCGGGCCGGCGCCATTGCCCGGTTTTCTCCCGTAATGGAAGCCCTGCGCGCCTATGTAGAGTCCGGTGGGCTGGCCGTCGGAATCTGCAACGGCTTCCAGGTGTTGTGCGAGGCGGGACTGCTGCCAGGCGTGCTGATGCGAAACAGCCACCTGGAATACCGGTGCCAATGGACAAATTTACGCACGGAGCGTACCGATTCCCCCTTTACGGAACTGTGCCAGCCGGGCCAGTCGCTGCGAATTCCGGTGTCTCACGGCGAGGGCAACTACTTTGCCGACAAGGACACCCTGGACCGCCTGGAAAGCAATGGCCAGGTGCTTTTCCGGTACTGTGATGACTCCGGCAGGATAACCGAACCGGCCAATCCCAACGGCTCAGCCCGCAATATCGCGGGAATTATCAACGACAAAGGAAACGTCCTGGGGATGATGCCTCACCCGGAACGAAGCTGCGAAGAATTGCTGGGCAGCGCTGACGGCAACCTGATCTTCTCCTCGATAATCAACAACCTGCAACGGAGTGCGTCAAGGGGCTGACCGGCGGTATCGGGTCGTCATCCCGCTGGCATGGCCGTCGGTTTAAGTAAGGTGCCCAAGCCTGTCAGGGCAATCCCGGCTGACGTCAGGCTGTACGCCGGAGCCGGCAGTCGTGCCGCCTCGACCTTGTTAAAGGGCTTCATGTCCCTCCCCGTAGCCCGGTACAGGGACCCAGAGTTGGCTTGTGGGAAGGAGTTAACCTTCTTGACTTCGTTCAGAATTACGGTCCGGGCCGTTCGGTTTGAGTATTCGCAAGGACTCGATTGTGCTGCGGCCCGCAGGTTGCAAGTCTTCTCGTTGCGCCAGCGGTCTTGCCGGCATTAAACTTGCGGGGTTAATCGGGTGAATTTCGCGAAAGGCAGCCTGATTCATCAAGGAACATAAAAGTCAAAAAGACCCCGAGGGCATGACAATGCTACCCAAGGTTTTCATTGACGGGCATACCGGCACCACCGGACTGCGCATCCACCAATGGATGGCCGGGAGGGAGGACATTGAGCTCCTGACGCTTCCCGAAGAACTGAGGCGCAATGCCGAGGAGAGGCGAGGCCAGATAGAGGATGCGGACGTCGCTATCCTGTGCCTGCCTGATGACGCCGCCGAGGAGGTTGCGCGCTGGGTCGCTGAGACCGATACTCGGCTGATTGACGCCAGCACTGCCCACCGCGTGGCCGATGGCTGGTCCTACGGATTGCCGGAACTGGAACCGTCCCAGAGGGGAGCAATCCAGGAAGCGAAGCTGGTTACCAACCCGGGCTGCTACCCGACGGGATTCATCCTGCTGGTGCGCCCGTTGATTGATGCGGGACTGCTGCCGGCAGATGCGCCCATATCCATAAACGCGCTGTCGGGATACTCGGGCGGGGGAAACTCGCTAATCAGCAAATGGGAGAATCCGGAGAACGAGCTGGATGGACTGCCATTTGAGGCCCCTTATGCCCTGTACCAGCGGCACAAGCACATCCCGGAAATGATGAAGTATGCAGGGGTGGCCGCCGAACCCCAGTTTCTGCCGTCGGTGGGGCCCTTCCGTTGCGGCATGAGGGTACAGGTGCCAATTCATGCCTCCCTGTTGAGGGATGGCGCAACCGGGGAGCAGGTCTGGGAAACCCTGTACGACCGTTACCAGGGAGAGAAATTCGTGGATGTGGCCCACCTGCAGGAACCGGGGGCCCTGAACGAAAAGAGCTTCGACCCGGAGTCCTGCAATGACAGCAACCGGATAGAACTGCACGTGGCCCCCCATCCCTCGGGGCACGTGCTGCTGGTTGCATTGCTGGACAACCTGGGGAAGGGCGCTTGCGGAGGGGCGATTCAGAACCTTAACCTGATGCTGGGGCACGAGGAAGAAGCGGGACTCCCTTTCCGGGAATGAGGCTCACCGCCGGATTGAAGCGTGGTGGGCGTCAATGCTGAAAGGCAATGAAGGAATGGGCAGCCCCTCCCAATGAAGGACAGCGGGAGATCTTCAACTGGCCGCAGCGCCCTTGAACCTTCCAGGTTTTCCCCGGCCAGATGGAGCCGTTAAGGCCCTGCCCCGCAACCTTTAACCGACTATTCCGTGGTCGCCAATCAGTTCGTTCCTTTTAGATTTACAGCCTTAGTTCAATTTATCAATGGCACTCAGAAACTATCCCAAGACCGGTGCCGGCAGTACCAGCGGGCTTTCTATCCTACCTGTTCGCCCTCACCCTAACCCTCTCCCAGAGGGAGAGGGGATTTTTAGGATAGCTTCTCATCAATTCGACTCATCCAACCAAATGTGATTTAAGGGGAAAAATGCCCGTTTCCAAAGAAGTCCTGGACGAGATTGCCTTAAGCCAGGCTGAGTACGACATGATAGTTGACCGGCTGGACCGTGAACCCAACCCGGTGGAGCTGGGAATGTTCGGGGCCCTTTGGAGCGAACATTGCGGCTACAAGCATTCCCGCCCGCTGCTGAGGTTTTTTCCCAGCCGGTCTCCTCGCGTTCTTTCCCAGTCCGGGGCGGAGAACGCCGGAGCCGTTGACATTGGCGACGGAATGGCGGTGGTGTTCAAGGTGGAATCCCACAACCACCCGTCGGCGGTGGAGCCCCGGCAGGGAGCGGCCACGGGTGTGGGCGGCATCGTAAGAGATATCCTGGCCATGGGGGCCCGGCCCATAGCCCTGCTGAATTCCCTGAGGTTCGGGCCGCTGGACTCGGCCGCCAACCGGCACCTTTTCCGGGGCGTCGTGGAGGGCATTTCATGGTACGGGAATTGCATCGGCGTGCCGGACGTGGGCGGTGAAATCTACTTTGACCAGTCCTACTCGCAAAACCCGTTGGTCAACGCCATGTGCGTGGGCCTGGTCGCCACCGATAAACTGGCATCCGCCGCCGCGGGACAGGCGGGGAGCGTGCTGCTGCTGGTGGGAGCGGGAACCGGGAGGGACGGCATCCATGGCGCGTCGGGGCTGGCTTCACGCACCTTTGAGGAGGAGCAGGAGCTGCGGCCTACGGTGCAGGTCGGCAATCCCTTCCTGGAAAAGGTGCTGATTGAGTCGTGCCTGGAGGCGCTGGATACCGGGCTGGTCAGCGGCATCCAGGATCTGGGAGCCGCCGGGTTAACCAGCGCCGCCATTGAGTCTGCCTACCGGGGCGGCCGTGGAATCATCCTGGACATCGGGCAGGTCCACCGCCGGGAAGACGGGATGACGGGCTACGAGGTAATGCTGTCAGAGTCCCAGGAACGAATGCTTCTCGTCGCCGCCCCGGAGAACGTGGAGCGGGTGCAGGAGGTATTTCGAAAGTGGGATGTGCCCTGCCAGGAGATTGGCCAGGTAATCGGAGAGCCGGAAGCGCACATCCTGGATGGCGACGACCGCATCGCCAGGCTTCCTATCGCGCACCTGACCGAGGCTCCCCTGTACCGGCTGAAAGGGGAGCCCTCGCGCCAGCAGTTGGAGCGGCAGACGCTTCGCCTCGAAGACGTTCCATTGCCGTCGACGGGAGTGGACGAGGTGCTGTTCAAGCTGCTTTCCGCGCCCAACATAGCCAGCAAGCGGGCGGTTTACCAGCAGTACGACCACCAGGTACAGACGAATACCGTGGTGGTTCCCGGAAGCGACGCGGCGGTGATCAGGGTCAGGGGCGGAAAGGAAGGTCCGGAGAAGGCCATAGCCCTCAGCATTGACGGTAACGGACGTTACTGCTACCTGGACCCCTACCGGGGCGGGCAGATAGCGGTGTCCGAAGTTTGCCGCAACCTGGCCGCCGTGGGGGCCGAACCCGTAGCGTTAACCGACTGCCTGAACTTCGGCAACCCGGAGCGGCCGGATATCTACTACCAGCTGGAGTGGTGCGTGCGGGGAATGGCCCGCGCCTGCCGCGTGCTGGAAGTGCCGGTGATCAGCGGCAACGTCAGCCTCTACAATGAGTCCCAGGGACAGGCCATCTACCCCACCCCGATTGTTGGCGGGCTGGGCTTGCTGGACGACGTCACTCGCCATGCCAGGTCATTTTTTGAGGAAGAGGACCTCCAGGTGGTACTGCTGGGTCAGAACATCCTGAGGACCAGGGTGTCCGACCTGGCGGGGAGCGAGTATCTGGAGGCAATGCACGGCCTGGTAGCCGGGCGTCCCTCCATTGACCTGAACGTGGAGAAGAGGGTGCAGGCGCTTTGTCGCCAGGGCATCGGTGAGGGCATTCTTGCGTCGGCCCACGACTGCTCCGACGGTGGGCTGGCCGTTGCACTGGCCGAATGCTGCATCGGGCAGGGAGTCGGCTTCCGGGGCGCCAGGCCCCTGAGCAATCTCATGGCGCGGTGGGACTGTGCCCTTTTCGGGGAACGACAGTCCAGGATTGTTGTATCGTTGCGCCAGGAAGCCATGCCCAGGCTGAGGAGCCTGGCAAGCGATCTCAAGGTTCCGCTCATGGAATTGGGCTGGACGGGAGGGCCACGGTTCCGCCTGGGACGTTACGCGGACTTGCCCCTGCGGGAGGTTGCCGCTGCCTGGCAGACAGGTCTGGGGCGGGCGCTGGATCGGTAAGGGCGGATCTCAGAACAGGCCGTGACAAATTGGGTTGCAGCCGGATCAGGCTGAGCGCGCTCTTTCAAACCCACACTGATTTTCCCCCAGGTGGTCAAGCTGCCGGCAGGGGCGGCTCACGAGCCGCCCCTGCCTCGTTCCCTGAAAAGGGTCTGCCCGTCACGAAACAAGCTCCTCCCTCTACAAAGGGACGTTGCTACGGCTCCTATTTCAGCGTGGCAGGACTTCCAGGTAGCCAACCTCCAGCTCCACTATGTTGCCGGAACCGGATTGAGCATGGTGATCGCTGCCGGGCCCGCTTCCGGAATCGGCGCCGTGGTGGCCTGAACCGGATTCTTCCGGCTTGGCCTCTTCAACCACCTGGACTGAGACTTCCACCGCTTCGCCATTATAGTGGTAGGGCCTGCCTTCGTTGTCCAGCAAGGTGACGGTGAAGGTATGGGTTCCCTCCCCCTGGGCTGGCAACTTCAGCCAAGGGACATAGACGCGGTTCAGCTCCTTTCCGTTGATGGACAGACGTCCAAAGCCCTGACCAGGTGCATGGGCCAAGTTGCCGCCTGGCGCAAACTCGAAGCCCTCCACCGAGGTGTGAAGGTTGTATCCGCCCAATTCATCCTTATGGACCTCGATGCGCACGGACATGGGCGAGTCGGACGTAACGGTTTCGGCCTGAGGGTCGGGCGGAGGATTGCCCTGGGAAGGGGATTCGGGGATGGTGACAGTCTTGGTGGATTCCACCGCTTGGCCCTGCCAGGTTAAGTCGCTGTGTCCGTTGGTGTTCAGGGCAACACGAAGCTCGCGGTCGCCGGGTTCCAGGCCTTTCAGATAATGGTAGGGCCCGTAAATGCGGCCCAGCTTCACCCCATCGGCGTAAACATGGGCGTGACCTGCCCCATCTGAGTCAGCGCCGTTGACCTCCTCTGGGGCCCACCTCCAGCCTTCCGTGGAAATGTTCAGATGGACGCCGCCATTCTCCAGTTCGGCGGTGAAGTCCACGGCAATCGGGACCGCAGATTCCACGGGGCCGTGGGCCATGGCGTCATGGCCGTTGGATTTCTGTGACCCTCCCACCGTGTCGGAAGCGGTCTGGTCCGGAGAAGCCATGCCGTGGAAATTGATGCGGAATCTGCCGGTTGCATCGGCCGTAAATTGAAAGTTTGTTACTTCTCCCACCCGGGCTTCCTGGTGGTAGTCGTAACCGTGAATGTGGAAGGTGCCCGGCTGGTCGGTTTCCAGGCTCAAAGTGACGGAGTCGCCCTGGCTGACCCGTATGGTCTCCGGGGAAAGCTGGCTGTCCAGGAACTTAACGGAAACGGACGTTCCTTCAGCGGACGGCTGTCCGGCGCCGTCGGAAGACGGGTTTGAAGAAACGGCGTCCGACCCGCTGCCCGAAAGGTCAGCAGGACCGGCTTCGGAGCCACAGGCCGCCGTCAGTGACAGAGTTAGAATGGTAAAGCCTGACGCGAACAGGAGCAGGCTTTTCCTGAGATGGCGCATTTCGCCTCCTGAATGCTCATTCTTACGGTTATAGCTGCAACGGGGAATAGCTGCAGGCCGTTCCGGTTTCGCAGGTCGAAAACCTCGTGACGCTCTCAAATATCGTCAAGGGCGTATGACCGAAACCGGGTTATTCAGGAGCTATACGGTCGGAGGCTTTTGGGGAGGGGCCGGATGAATGCCGACGGGGATGGCTTCGGCAGGATCGAAGGGAGCGAGCAGGGGCAAGTCGCAAAGGTCCGGATAGCAGGGAGATTGAAGGGCCGGACCGGTGGGGGAATATACCAATCCATTGACCAGTCCATCATAGTTGGATAAGTAGGTCAGGCCCTCCGGTACTTCGGTTCCTTTGCTGACATAATCGAGCGGCGCATGCCCGTGTTTGCCGCGGGATTCGTAAATGTGCAGATGGAAACGTGGGTCGCCCTCGGCGCCGGAGCCGAAGTAGAAATGCCCGTGATTGTGCTGCCACTCAACGTAGTGGTGGTCCAGCAGGGGCCCGGCGACCGGCAACAGCAGCGCATAAAGGGCGATCACAATGAGAGGTCGGAGCAGTTGCGTCATACTGGCAGTATCTCATACGGAAGACACAATAGTAACGGAAAAATCCTTTACTCGTGGGGGCTTGAA
>VXOH01000057.1 GCA_009840135.1 Chloroflexota bacterium
GTCCTCCAGAACGACGCCCCGCTCCTCGTGGGACTTGACGTGGTAGCGCTGACCGAAGAAGGGGAAGACGGCTCCGATATAGGCCTCTCGAAACCTGCGTATGGCCGATATTTGCCCCAATTCTTCGGCGTTCTTCCTGAGAACGAATGACTGCCCTATCCCGCCGCGGAGGTTCAGTTGGGGCTGTGGTTTAAAGTTTTTTGGCACGGTTGCGTTCATACCGGCTGCCGTGCTGTATAAGGGTGTGCCCAATATGTCCTCGTCAGCGGGGTAGAAGTTGGCTTCCGTTTCCTCAAAGAGCGATGGAAGGTGTCTTTGGATGAGTTCCTCGTTTGCGGGGTCCACCACCAGCTCGTCAAAGGGTTTATTCAAAAACGCCTCCAGGTTGCCCACAAAGAACTGGTCGATGGGATCGTTCATTGCGTAGAAAAGCACGAATGCTTCCCTGTCCCAACCCCGGCCTGCCCGTCCTATCTGCTGCCACGCCGACATGATGCTGGGGGGGAATCCTGCAAGTATCACTCCATCGAGTCCCCCGACGTCCAAACCTATCTCAAGGGCATTGGTAGTGAATACGACCCGTATGTCCCCGGATTTGATGCTTTCCTGGATCTGCTGGCGCTGCTCCGAGTTAAGGTCGGCATGGTATGCGGAGAGTTGCTCCCGATCCAGTCCCATATCCACCGCCTTGCGCCTAGAGTTGCTGAAGGCCGCCTCCAAGAACCGTTTGGTTGGGCAGAAGATAAGCACCTGTAGTCCTTCTGCCAGGGAGGCCAGTGCCGCCTGCTCGACGCGAAGGCGGAGGATGTCCCAGTACTGGTAATCGGGAATTTCGGGCTTTACGAAAATGAAGCTCCTTTCAGGCCGGAGCACATTTCGGGCAGATACCACCTCCACGTCCCTACCTGTTAGAGACCTGGCGTGTTCCTGAGGGTTGGCGCAAGTGGCAGTGGACAGGAAGACCTGCGGGCTTGCGCCTATGCGATTGAGGTGCAGGAAGAAACGTCGTAGAAGGAGCGCCATGTTGCTGCCGAAGAAACCTCTGTATTCGTGCATTTCATCAATGACGATGAACCGCAGAGACCTGAGAAACCTCGCACCCTCTTCTGTCTTGTTCCACGCTTCCCTGCTCCCTAGGAAGGACATGTTCAGGTACTCAGGGTTGGTCAACAGGATGTGCGAAGGCTGTTGGCGAAGGACGGCGCGGATCTCCTCTCCGGTGTCTCCATCGTAGGGCCAAGACTCGATTCCAAGTGGCTGGCACACTTGCCTAATCTGCGCCCGCTGGTCGAAGGCCAACGCCTTCATCGGGTAGATCATCATTGCGTGGGAGCCTGCCTCCAGTTTGAGGGCATGGAGCATCGGGGCCGTGAAGGCAAGAGTCTTGCCGCTGGCGGTAGGGGACTCCATAACGACGTCGTGCCCCCGGAGAGCTCTGGAGATGGCCTCGGCCTGGTGCAGATATGGCCGGACTATACCCGTTCCAATGAGGGATTCGCGGACTTGAGGATGCAGGTCCGCGGGCCACTGGTCGGCAAATTGCGGCTCGATTCTGTCTGCGCTGCCTTGAACTATGGTGTCGGCTTCTCTCAGCGCGTCAAATTCCCCCAATTTCGTGACCAACCTGTCGATATCAAGCGATACCACATCCAACTCCTGCACGTTGCGGTGCTCGTGATTCCTTTCCCGAATTGTGAGGCTTTGTTGTTTGAGTTGTTATAAATTCCTTTCCAAATTTAGCTCAAGGACCCCCGAGGGTGGTCAAGGCGCGATGGAATTAGCGTAATGGCGGAACAGGCATGTTACAAGCCCTTGCCTTCCGGTATACTTGTCGTGGCTATTCGAATGTAACTCGCAGGTGCCTACCAACATCGCATTACGCGGCTAAACGTGTTGGTCTCGCATCAGTGGTGGCACTGCCTATCGTCAAGTATATCCTGATATAGTCGACCGGCTCGCCTTGACAACGGACTCAAGAATCTTGCGACCTGAAGGTCTCGTTGACGATGACCCGCTAACGATGGTTTGAAGACGCTTGTTTGACTTCGCGATTAGAAAATTCTCGGACTCCCACGCCACTAAGGCATTGAGTTCCTCTATGACATTGCCGGGAATAACTGCGGAATGCACCTCGTAATTCCTGGGTACTACCAGGCATGAGATGTCTGGAGAGACGGGATAAAACAAGGCAAGTTCTGTAGTTTGCCTACCATCACCAGGTCCCAAGAGGTTAACCACCGGCTGGTCTCCGGTTATAAATCCGACATCGTATCTATCGTCCAAGAAAACGATGTCAAGTTCGTTTCTGTTCACAAAGAGACTACCTCCCACATTAACGGCACCAATGTGGCAGACTACGTTAGCCAGTCGAGCAAAATCGTGATAGTTGAGGTGGAAAACAACAAAGGTTCAAGACCTAGCTACGCTTTCAACTTCAAGTCTTCAGACACCTCGGCTAAAAGCGAGTTGATAGCCTCTATGACCGAAGGATCGGGGGGATTTTCCCCTCCAAGTTCGATTTGGATGTTGAATCTCAGTTGATGTCCAACGGCAGCCATAGAAATATCTGGTATCTTATCGGACAGGTCCTGAACTCCGTTGGCTTCCAACGTGGCTTCGGCAGTGACCGTTCCCAACCGCTTTTGGCCATATTGTCCCGTCCGGCCATCCGAAATTCCCGACGCCGTTGCTGCCTGAACCACCACGTGTTGAGCGTTGGCAAAATCGCACGGCCATGGCTGGCTGTCTGGGGCAAGTTCAATCCACCTGGTGTTTATGCCCGAATCTATCGCTGACTGAACAACGACCCATGGCAAAGGCTTCCCCCGTTGGGCAGACAATGCAGTGACGATGGCGAGAACATTTGCCTTGCCGTCTCTCCAAGCGTCGGGGATCGCGGCTTCGGTCAGGTCCGTCACAGAAACCTGCGCCGGCGGTGGGTTCAAGGTGGCGCTGGAATTGAGAATTCCGGCTGGCACGGTTTCTCTGAATATGGACGCCGGACCGTTTACCAACCAGATCAACCCTCGCTCCACGGCATCTGCAATCGCCTCCTCGACGGCCGACGAGTCACATTTGGGAATGAACGCGGTGTCTTCGTACCCTTCTTTGGGTACCACAACCGAGTGGCCACCGGCAAAGTAGCTGATCACGTCCTGGACAGTGATTTCCTCCGTGGTCCACAGGCCTGGAAGACTCTTGGGAACAAGCAGCGCGGGGTCGATGTCGCTGAGAGTGGCCGACTCAGGAAGAAAGACCTCGAGGGCCGGGTCGCTCAGCACTTGCTCTTCGATAGCAGTGCGCCAGACGGTCCTCACCGTCCGGTCTGGACGCATCCACTGGCCGACCCAAATCCCTTCTCGAATTCCCTGAGCGACGGTATCCATTATCTCCTTCTGGTGTAGCATCTTGGGCAGTTTCGCATACTGAGCAAATGCACCGGCCAAGGCCTTGACCTGCCGGAAGTTTTCCCCTGCGCGCCACAGATCGTAAGGGCCACCTGGCAACATAGCCTCGGAACTTATGGCAGTTTCCTGTATCCGTGAACGGCGGTCGGCCTTGATCGTAAGGAATAGCGGGTCATTGTCCACGGCGACCCTGAACGCCTGAACTTCGTTGCTCTCGTTGACAGTCACGACCACCGAGTAGGCTTGACCAATCGCCTCGGAAATACGCCTTTCAGAGGAACCCGTTTCATTAACGAGCATCTGCTCACGGATTGGGTCAATCGGTTGACCTTTCAGGAGTTCTCTCACTTCCAGCCAACCCAGGTGTTCCCTAACTCGGTCCCTTGCCAAATCCAGACCGTCCCGGGATGGAACAGCCAGAACGATGGCGTTGCGATTTACCCGGGGCCGATCTGGCGCCGTGGTCTCGTTGATGAAGCGGCGAGCTTCCGCGCTTGGTCTGCCAGATTCGGAGGCTGCGGTTGGACCGAGGACGGCGTAGTGGAAGTCTCCATCGTCGGAAATGTCGCGGGGCCGGTCCGGGAGGGTGTGCACCCTCGCACCGGCAGCAGACGCCCCGTTGGTCAGGGACCGCTGCCTTCTAATATGCTCCAACAGTTCTGTTTCCACACGCCCGAGCGGCACCCGGTTCACGCAGGCGTCGTCGTGCATCTGGCGCAAGTTCGGGCGGTTCCCCAGCCGCCACGATTTCGGCAGCTGCCTAGTCCCATCCTGTGATGTTTCTGCCGTTCCTATTTCCACTTCGTCCAGGAACCAGGACAACTCTGTCCAGCGATACAATGACCTCTCCAGTTCTATTTTGTCCGGCTTGGTCGGCGCTACCAGCATCATTAGCTCTTGGGTTTGGGTCTTTTGGCCGATTGGCTGGGAACCCAGGAACACGGAGACCACCGCCTGCTCCACTTCTCTGTGCTGCAGCCCGGTCATTTCGGACTGGACAGTACGGGCCTTGGCAAGCTCTCCTTCGAGAATGGGGCGCCATTCCTGGTGAGAACCTGCGCCCGTATCCACACTGGCGAAAGACGCCAATTCGTTGGCAGACTCGGAAAGGTCACCCCTGCCAGGCTCGTTCAGGAACACATTAGACCCAATCAGCGGGCTGGTGTCCCATTTTTCGGCATCCCGCAGCGCCATGGCAAAGGTGCGCAAGATTCCCCGGGTCCGCTGGAACCCATCGAGTTGAGTCCATCGAGTATAAAAGGCTTCCGTGAGGTCGGGGTGAAAGGGGTAACTTCCCAGGAATCGCTCTTCGGCGGAAGGGCGGGCCTTTTGGGTTTGCTCGTCCAATAGGGCGATGCTCCCCACAACCGAAGTTACATGCGGCCGGAAGGAGTTGAAGTCCCGAATCGAGTCGGGTTTGAAGAAGCGGCGCCGGAGCACTTCCGCCACGTCATCCTTGCTTACGGGACTGACATCCTCCTCCGTTTGCCGCCCGAACACCTCCGAAACTTCCCGGTAAATTTGGTTGCCCAAGTCATCGTGCTTTCTGGGGTCCGATGCCAGAAGGGAGGCGACCATGGAGCAGCGGTCCACCTTTACCACCGCTTGGGTGAGGTACTGAAAGAAATTCACCAACCCTCCCCGCGTGCCTGGCGATACCTCGACTTGTCCGCGAAGGTACATCAGCGCCTCGTCCAACAGCACCAGAGTTGAAAGCCCCTCCTCTTGGGGCTTGGACAGCAACTCCACCAGCAACGGTTCCGCCGGCGGCGTCTCCCGTTCCTCGTCATTGCCATCAGCGTGGAGGAGTCGTAGGCCATCCGCCCCGCCCAATTGGTAGGCGAGGACACTCCAGGGGTGCTTCAGCATCCTGAGGGCACCGTCAGGTCCCGTGGTCTCGATACCCTTCTCCAGGTCGATTTTGTCGAAGCACAGCGCAGCCACACGGGCCGTGGGAGGCTTGAAACCAATGTGGGCCTCAAACTCCCGCACGGCAGGAAGGTCAGGGAGGGTTTCCGGGGCATGGGCTAGGTGCCACAGAGTAACGAGGGAGTGGGTCTTGCCACCGCCGTAGTTCACCGAAATCTTCCGGTATGCCTTGTCAGTCCGCCCAGACAGGCGCAGGCAGACATCCTTGACCAGTTCCCGGAGGTTGTACGTGGGATACGTGAGGGCGAAGAACTCCGCTGGATCCTCGTATACGGGTCGGAGTCCCTTTTGCATTACCACGTCGTACAGGTCGGCGGCGAATATGGACAAAGAAAGCTCGCCAATCTTCAGATCATCGCGCAGTTCAACTACTTCGTGCCAAGGTTTGAATGCGGTTCTCTGTGCCATGATGACCTCGCTTAGGTTGCTTGGACGGCGGCCGCGAGCCGCTGGGCCAGGGCGTCAAAGTCATCCGGACATTTCTGGCGGATGGCGGGAACCCGTCGGGCTGCTTCTTCCCCCAGTACCTGCCGAATCCTTCGAGACTCCTCTGAATTCAAGCCCCTTCGACTGTATTCGGTAGCGCTGACCAGTCCGCGCTGCACGGCCAGCGGCTCGAAATACTGTTCCTTAACCTGGACTTCCGCCCTTACATCCGTCCACCGCCATTCGCGGGGAAGAGTCAACCCGGCCAGCGCCCAGGTCTCAACTTCTTCCCAAGCGTTTTCTGCGAAGAAGACACACCTGCCCTGGAACTCCGCTTCAATCCGGTCAAGCCTCTGCCGCCGTCCCACAGCACCATCGCGGTCAACGCACAGTATGAAGATGTCGGTCATCCCCTGTTGGTCGTTGACAATTGCCGCCAGTTTGTCGGTTTTGAGGGCTTCGTCAATGCCACCGAGCAGTGGATCTTGACAGACTACGACCTGTGGGTTGGGCGCTCCGAGGCGTCTGAAGAGCCGAGAAATTAGCGGTTTAAGGATGTATTGGTCCTTACGGAAGTCCTCGGGAATGACCAATATGTTCATTCGAGCACCCCCTGCTCCCAGTCATCCTCATCGTCATCCAAGTGGTCGGAGTCAGAGTCCCCTTCGGAGAACTTCATCGCGGTTTCAAACCAACCACTGGTGAGAAGCCGTTCCAAGCCCTTGGATTCACGTAACTCCCGAAGATTGTATAGCCCTGCTATCGGACGAATCACGCTGTCTGCCCAGTACTGGTCGCGGTAAACGACGGATGTGTTCTCGAAAGCCGTGTCGCTCATCCACGCCAGAAGGGCTGGCGAGTGGGTGGTAGTGACGACCTGGATGTTACCCTCGGTCGTTTGCTGCTCAATAAGGTCTAGGAGCAACCACAACCGGTTGGGATGGATGCCGTTGTCTATCTCCTCAAAGAAATACAGGCCACCTTCACTAGCGTTGAGCAGTGCCGCCAATATGCCCAGGAAACGCAACGTGCCATCGGAGGCGCTGTAGGCCGACACCTTGCGCCCGTTGCGCTCCACGATATGTAGATGCACCCGCCCGCTGGGATCGCGGGGAAAGTCGAAGTCTTTGACGTCCATGGGGGTGAGTTCTTGGAGCCAGGACATCAGGTTTCTTTCTCGGATGGAGTCAGCGCAGATTGCTTCCAGAACCGACGGCAGGTTCTCGCCACCGTCGCCCAGCATTGTAGCTCCAGGGATGGACGGCTCCCGCATCCTTTCCGGTGATGGGTCCAAGAAGCGCATACGGGCAAGGGCGTAATGACTTTGATTGTCAATCAAATCATTCATTTTCCCTTCCAGTTCCGACGGACTGACCTTGAGGGCGATTAGCGGGTCGCCTACCAACCCAAGAGAAGGTCTTGAACGACTAACCTCTGTTCGTTCTTCGCCATTCTTCCCTACAAGTATCTCTGAACTGCCGGTGCTGGTTCTTCTTGTCACAAAAACCCTGGAGGATTCGGTCTTTAGCTCCTCTTCGGATAGAATGAATCCAGAAGTGGGATCCAAATCGACTTCGATAGAGTAATAAACCGATGTTCCTACCAGATTAAATTCTGTGTGCACTGAAAACGTCTTCGGTATATGAGAATTGACCCCTGGAAACCTGACAACCTCACCC
>VXOH01000096.1 GCA_009840135.1 Chloroflexota bacterium
AGTTCGATACGAGAGAAAAGCGCATCTCTATTTCGGCTTCGTCCTGCTGGCCTTTGTAATCCTGCTCACTAATCGAATTTTGAAATAGCTTCTAGGTCTATGTTCCTGTTCTCCTGCGTCGAAGGTCGGCTCGGTGTTTATCCCTGCAGGCTTCGCACCTTACCTGTCCCAAGGTAGACGCTGTCTTTCCACAATCCTTGCACAGTCCTGCTTCGACGCGGCTTCGCCTCAAAATTCTCATTCGAAGCCGTTGGCTTTCCTTCCGCTCGAGAACCTTGCTATCAACCTGGTCCTTTTCTTCTATGGCTTGCAGTTGCTCTTTGCTTGAATTCGGGAGGAATGTGGTATTCTTAGGCATTCCCTGTAAAGGTACTAACCTATTGTCCCCCTGCGGGTTTTGCCGGAACTGCGGCTGGCCTATTTCGAAGGTATGTTGAAAAGTAATTCTTTTGGAACATGCATGGAGAGAGGGGCCGGGGGTGAGGGGTGCCCCGAACCATGCCCCGAATCATTATTGACACCGACCCCGGCGTGGACGACGCTATTGCCATCCTCATGGCTTTGGCAGCTCCCTCGGTGGAAGTTGCCGGCCTGACGGTCGTGGGCGGCAATGTTCCTCACGCCCGCGGCCTTCGCAATGCCCTGGCGCTGCTGGACTTTGTGGGCCGTTCCGATGTGCCCGTCCTGCGAGGAAGCAATCGCCCGCTCAAGGGCCGCTTTGCCAGCGCACAGCACTTTCACGGCACCAGCGGCATTACCCGCCGCCTGCCCGAACCAACCACCAGACCCTTGCCCCAAAGCAGCGTGGACTTCCTGGCCGCCCAGCTTGCCCGGTTTCCAGGGGAGATTACCCTGGTGGCCATCGGGCCCCTGACCAACCTGGCCCGCCTGGAACGGCAGTACCCCGGTTCACTGGCCAAGGCTGCTTCCCTGGCAATCATGGGAGGTTCCGTGGATTCTCCCGGCAACATCACTCCCCATGCCGAGTTCAACTTCTACTGCGACCCCCTGGCCGCCCACGAGGTAATGAACGCCGGCGTTCCGCTGACGCTGGTGGATTTGGCCGCCTGTCGCCAGGTGTTTTTGTCCCGGGATGAAGCCTTGAGACTCCGGTCCCGTAGGCCCATGGGCAAACTGGCGCTGGAAATCGTGCAGAACTGGTTCAGGGCCGACCGCGGGCGGGAAAGTATGCTCTTCTACGACCAGATTGCGTTGGCCGCCGCCCTCTGTCCCAAGGTTCTGACCACCCGACAGGTGCAACTGGCCGTGCAAATCGATGGAGACGAAGCCGGGGCCAGCCAAACTGCCGCCGCCGGAGGGCCCATAGCCTTGGCCAAAGAAGTGGATGTGGAACAGCTAATGGCGTTAATGGGAGATTG
The DNA here is from genome assembly GCA_009840135.1 of Chloroflexota bacterium. Lineage (GTDB taxonomy): Bacteria > Chloroflexota > Dehalococcoidia > Lucifugimonadales > UBA3495 > Bin22. Next base: position 1,380 of record VXOH01000096.1, read on the forward strand.
GCTGGGCTGGGAGAGGGAGTAACACACGCAGCGTTTTTCTCGATGCTAGCCGGGTTTCCGGCAAGAAAGTGCTCATCCAAAGCCCGACACCACTTTTGCGCCTTTGCATTGAATCTGACGAAGACTCTATAGGAGGCCCCCTTGCGCGCCATTGATATTCACGCCCACCAGGAGCCCCGATGCTTTCAGCGGGCCATTGCCGCCGGTCAGGCCTGGCATGGCCTAACCGCCGACAGTGACGAGGCCGATATTGATCCCATGGAAGAGTGGACGCCGGAACAACGCATCGCCGACATGGACTCCCTGGGGGTAGATATCCAGGTGGTTTCCACCAGCGCAGGCTTCTATATGTATGACCGGGACCCGGCAGTTACCCTGGCTATCGCCCGTGAGTGCAACGATGAAGTCCACCAGTTGACCATGGACCACCCTGACCGGTTCAGGGGATTCGCCACCCTTCCGATGCAGGACGTTTCCGCCGCCATAGCCGAACTGGATCGGGCCGTCAACCAGATGGGCCTGGTGGGGGCCATGGTAGACGACAAGGTGAACAACATCACCTACGAGCACCCCCGGTTCCTTCCCTTCTGGCAAGCGGCGGAACAGATGGGAGCCCTGATATTCGTCCACCAGAACGATCCCACCGTTGTGGATGCCCGTACCGAAAGTTGGCACCTCTCCAACACCGTCGGTAATCTCACCGATCGGGCCCTGACTTTTGGTTCACTGGTATTCGGCGGTGTAATGGACAAGTGCCCTGACCTGAAAATCTGCCTGGCCCATGGCGGAGGTTATACCTGCTTCGGCATAGGGCGAATGGACCGGGGATGGCAGGTCCGCTCCAACGTAAGGGCCAACATCAAGCAGCCACCCAGTACCTACCTGCGCCGGTTCTACTACGACTGCCTCACCCACTCCGAGCCGGCCCTGCGAATGCTGATTGATACGGTAGGCGTTGATCGGGTGGTGCTGGGCACCGACTGGCCGGCCAATATGCGGATAGACTGGCCGGTATCCTGGGTTATGGGAATGCCCAGTCTTTCCCAGGAGGAAAAAGAGGCTATTCTCTGGAAGAACCTGGAAAGGCTGCTGGGTTTGTGATTGGCGCCTGTTTTCAAAGGTGTAACTGTGAATAGTGTTAACGTTGCATTGCTTCGCGGCATAAACGTCGGCGGTAAGAACAGGTTGCCGATGAAAGAACTGGCCGCCATGTTCGAGGACGCGGGCTGCGCAAAAGTACAGACCTATATTCAGAGCGGGAACGTTCTCTTCCAAAGTGAGCCGGCGCTGGCCGAGGACATACCAGGCCTGGTAAGTTCGGCGGTATTCAGTCGTTTCGGCATTCAGGTCCCCATCGTGACTCGCACCACAAACGAGCTTGCCGACATTGTACGCTCCAACCCCTTCATGGCAGCCGGCGCGGACCCGGACAAGCTGCACGTTGTTTTTCTTGCCCATCGCCCCGACGAGGCCAGCTTTAGATCCCTTGACCCGAATCGTTCCCGGGGGGACGATTTCGCGGCTTCCGGCCGCCACGTTTACCTGCACTGTCCCAACGGCCTTGCCCGCACCAGGCTCACCAACAGCTATTTTGACTCCAGGCTCTCCACGACGAGCACGACGCGAAACTGGAGAACGACAGTCAAACTTCTCGAGATGTCCCAGGCGATGGCGCAAGAGTAGAGGCAGGCACAGGCCGGTCAAACGGTCACGAGTTTCACTGCGAATGAAACTCATTCCCGTTTGTGCTAATATCCATAGGTTGCTTCCACTTCCAGAGGACAGGTTGACCCATTTGGTTGACATCAAACTACATGGCGACTAACACGCCCCGGTCAGAAACCGCCGCAGAAGCTCCTCCCCGCAGAAGGGTCGCCGGACTCGACGCACTAGCCACCGTAAAGCAGTACAAGGATTTCCGCTACGTTTGGGCCGGAAATTTTGTAGCCATTGGCGCCCAGTGGCTGCAGTTGTTCACCATAGGCTGGCTCGTTCACCACCTGACCGACGGTAATGCGCTGCTCACCGGTACCGTGGTGGGAATTCGCACCCTGCCCGTGCTGCTTATTGGCCCCTGGGCTGGCGTTTTGGGGGACCGCATGGACCGGCGCAAGCTGGTAATGGTCACTCAGTCCGTTATGGCGGTCGCGGCCACCGGATTTGCCGTGCTGGTAATTGCCACCGACCTGGATGCGGAGGAGATATCCGGCCCCCTGCAATGGTGGCATCCCTTTGTATATATGACCATTGCCGGCGTCGCGCACACCATCATACAGCCGGTGCGGCAGGCTCTGGTGGCCAACACGGTGCCCCGCAATGCCCTGGCCAGCGCGCTCTCGCTGAACGGCATGGTCTATCCCAGCACCCGGATCATCGCACCCGCCATAGGCGCGCTCATGGTCGCCTCCCTGGGTTTCAAGTGGAACTTCGTCATAGAGGCGGTACTTTACGTTGTTATAGTGCTCCTGTTGATACCGGTTAAGCTGCCCTATCGCACTGAGCAGCGCGCCGGCGGTCATTCCTCTGCTTTCTCCAGCCTTCTGTCCGGTCTCCGGCACGTCAAGAACGATAAGCGGATCCTCCAGCTGATCGTGATGTCCCTCATTCCCAATCTGCTGTTTCAGCCGATAATATTCTTCCTGCCCATATTCACAGTAGATGTTCTTGGGAGGGAAATCGGCGCCGGAGGAGCCTTGGCGGCGGCCGTAGGCCTGGGCGGCGTGGTAGCGGCCATTTTCATCGCTGGCATCGGGTACCTGATGCGCAAGGGATTGGCCGTATTTCTGGGGCTGATTTTTGGGTGCGCCTTCATTCTGCTATTTGCCCAGTCCCACTGGCTGTGGGTCTCCTTCGCCATGCTGACGGGCCTTGGCTTCAGCCAGTACGTTTTCCGGGTGGCCAATGGCACCCTGATTCAGACCGTGGTTCCCGATGAATTTCGCAGTCGGGTGATGAGCATTTATATGCTGGACCATGGAATTACCCCCATGGCCACGCTGCTCATCGGGCTGTTCATTGATTTGTGGAATCCGTCCTGGGTGTTCACCATAATCGCCGGGGTGTCGCTTCTCTTGGCGATTGCCCAGGCCATCCTCTTCGCCAGCACCCGCCAACTGGAATAGCAGGGTGGCTTTCAGCCTGTAAACTTGGAACCCGTTCCCTGCGGTTCCAAAACAAAGTTCAATTGACCACAAACGATAGTTCCCGCGAAATCAATCCTTATCCCCTATATTCGATTGGTAGCTCAATGATTACGGCCGTAAGGCAAAGCACAAACTACAAATGGTGGGCCTTCATCGCCGTGGCCATCGGCACCTTTGCTTCGGTTGCCGACCAGGTAAGCGTAAACGTAGCCCTGCACCCCATTGCCGGACACTTCGACAGCGATATCCCCACGGTGCAGTGGGTGGTTATCAGCTATACCCTGACCATCAGCGCCCTGCTGCTGCCCATGGGCCGCCTCTCAGATATCATCGGACTGAAGAAGGTCTATATCATTGGCTCCCTGGTATTTGCCCTGTTCGCCATTTGCGCCGGCATATCCGCCAACCTGGGGCTATTGATCGGTTCCCGGTTCATCCAGGGGGCCGGCGCCGCCATGACCCAGGGAACGGGAATGGCCATAATCGCCGCCTCCTTTCCGGCCAACGAGCGGGGAAAGGCCATCGGCTTCATGATGGCGGTGGTCAGCAGCGGCGCCATCGTCGGACCGGCATTGGGCGGGTTTCTGCTGGACCTGTTTGGCTGGAGGGCCGTATTCCTGGTCAACATACCCATGATCTCCCTGTCCATTGGCCTGGGTCTGGCCGTGTTGAGCGACCACACCGCAGCCAGGGCGGCGGGGGGCCCTGATCAGCAGAGAACGGGTTTCGACTGGCAGGGCGCCACCCTTTCTACGGGAATGCTCCTGCTTCTGCTGATGTCCGTTACCTATGCCCACCGCTTTGGCTGGACCTCAGCCCCCATCGTGGCAGGGTTGGTGGGGTTTGTAATTGTCCTCGGCTGCTTCATCTGGTGGGAACTGCGGACGACCAACCCCATGCTGGACCTGCGCTATTTCCGGTCGCCGGTGTTTTCATGCGGAGCGTCTGCCGCTTTTCTGACCTTCATGGGCGGCATATCCATATTTTTCCTTACCCCGTTCTATTTGCAGGGAGTGCTGGGCTACACCCCTACCCAGACCGGCCTGACCCTGGTGCCCGGGGCTGTCTGTATGCTTTTCCTGGGACCCGTAAGTGGCCGCCTCTCCGACCGCTATGGGTGGCGCGCCCTGACGGTAGGAGGGCTGGCCCTGTGCTCCGCCAGCCTGTTCATCCTCTCGCGTCTCACCCCCGAATCGTCCCTGTCGACGGTGCTGCCCGGGTTGATCCTGCAAAGTTGCGGTATGGGGCTCTTCTTCTCCCCCAATGCCAGCTCGGTATTGAGCTCCGTCAGCCGGGAGAGTTACGGGGTCATTTCCGCCTTCCTGAACCTGATTCGCAATGCCGGCAACGTGGTAAGCATTGCGGTGGCCACAGCCATCGTCACGGCAACCATGGGCTCAATGGGCTACGAGCCCAGCCTGGCGGCAGTGCAGGTTGGCGCCGCCGAAGGGGTGGGCCATGCTTTCACCACGGGGCTCCGGTACACCTACCTGGGCATGACCTGCCTGATGCTGGTGGCCATGTCAATTTCAGCTCTGCGCGGCCGCCCCAAGGCCGACTAGGTCTATTCCCCGTGCGGTCAGGGGATGGCGCCAAGCCGCCTTTTCGTGGCGGCCAAGAGTCCCCTCATCGCGGGTTAGGCCGGCATGAGGTGTGCTAACATGTCAGCCAACCTGCCACTGGAAGCCAGAAAATAGAAATCAGGAGACAGCAATGGCCGATTACATTCCGTCAACCAGGGACTGGGTGCGGGAACAGGTGGAGCTTTATGAAGGCAGCAACGGTGCGGAGGGCACAACCCTGCGGGATACCGGCCTGCCGGTAATAATTGTCACCAACCAGGGCAACAAGACCGGCGCCGTTCGCAAGACGCCCCTGATGCGGGTCAAGGACGGAGACAATTACGTGCTGGTGGGCTCCATGGGCGGCGCGCCCAGGAACCCGGTATGGGTCTATAACCTGCGCGCCGACGGCAGTGTGCAGATCAGGGATGAAGCCGAGGTGTACAGCATGACGGTCAGCGAGGTGTTTGATGATGCCGAGCGGGCCCGCCTGTGGGCCCTGGCCGTGGAGGCCTACCCGCCCTATGAAGAGTATCAGCAGCGCACATCAAGGAAGATACCGGTGTTTGTCGCCCGACCGGTATAAGCTGATTTCGGGGAATTTCTCCGCCAAGCATTATCTGCGAATATTGACGGCGCCGGTTTGGTAGTCAACTGCCGGGCCGTCAATGGTCCCGTCAGGAATTCTCAGGCGCCTGTGCGCTTCTCTGCTTCTTTCGTTTCGATTGGCGTTGCAACATGAGCCAATGGATTCCAGCCAGAGGAACCAGAAGCGCGAAAGCAACAATCCCGAATATTTGCTCCACGGTCATTCTTCTCACTCCCGCGCAATTATCCTTCAGATGATTTTCTATGGCAGCGAACTATATTAAATGGCTCCTCGCCTTGAGCGTCACCGGAATCGCACTGGCCAACCTTATATGGCTTACCGGTCTGAGTTCAGGGCTGTATGCGGCCACTTATGCGTTAATCTCCTCAGCCGTACTCTTCGTAAGGTTGCTGCCAGGCCAGGGCAATGCAAACCGTTCAGCAAACTTTGTTCTGGGGTTCACAGGTTCCATCACCACATTTCTGGCGGCGCGGTATTGGCTACAAGGCGAAGGTGGGATACAGTCATTGGCTCACGCTTCGGTCGTCGCGTCAGTATTCCTGATCATCGCACTGGTGGTGATTATAACTGCAACCTTCCCCGCCGGGCAGGCGGATTTATTGTTGTCAATCAGCTTCATTCAGCCTACAGGGCAATCGCATTATGAATGGTATAGTCAGGGAGTAAGGAAAAGGTGGGTT
>VXOH01000051.1 GCA_009840135.1 Chloroflexota bacterium
GCCACCCTTGACTCATAACACGGTATCTAACCTTCCCCCGTCAAGGGGGAAGGGACAATCGAAACACCCTGGTGAACGCCCAGGGCAACCTTTCCGTGAATCGCATCAGCAGGTATAATCTCACTCACAAATCAAGCCAATCAAGGAGTAAGAAAAATGGCAGATTACGCCCATCCAGAATCTCTGGTGAGCACCGACTGGGTAGCCGAACACGGCAGCGACGCCAATGTACGCCTCATTGAGGTGGACGTGGACACCGCCGCCTACGAGCAGGGCCACATCGCCGGGGCCGTGGGCTGGAACTGGCAGAGCCAGTTGCAGCAGTCAGTCCGGCGCGACGTAGTGAGCAAGGCGGAAATGGAACAACTGCTCGGCGGCGCCGGAGTCGGCAACGACACCACCATCGTCCTCTACGGTGACAACAACAACTGGTTCGCCGCCTGGGCCTTCTGGCAGATCCGCTACTATGGCCACGGCGATGTCAAGCTGATGAACGGCGGCCGGGCCAAGTGGGAAGCCGAGGGCCGTCCCATGACCACCGACGTACCCGATCACGCAGCCGCCAGCTACACGGCCAAGGACCCGGACGAAAACATCCGCGCCTATCGGGACCAGGTGCTGGCCGGCGTGGGCAGCGGCAGCATCTCGCTGGTGGACGTCCGTTCCCCTGCCGAGTTCAGCGGCGAACTGCTGGCTCCGGCCAACCTGCCCCAGGAAGGCTCCCAGCGAGGCGGACACATCCCCGGCGCCGCCAACATACCCTGGGCCCAGGCCGCCAACGAGGACGGAACCTTCAAGTCTGCCGACGAGCTGGCCGCTCTGTATGGAGGCCAGGGCATAGACGGCAGCAGGGACACCGTAGCCTACTGCCGTATCGGCGAGCGCTCCTCTCACACCTGGTTCGTGCTGACCCAGCTGCTCGGCTACGAAAACGTCCGCAACTATGACGGCTCATGGACCGAGTGGGGCAGCATAGTAGGCGCGCCCATAGAGAAGCCGTAATGAAGTGGAGAATGTAACCCTGTGCTCCGGGACAGGGGACGGGATCGAGGACGTTTCCCCTGTGTTAAACTAACCCCAGCAATCATTCAGGAGGTACCACCATGGCACGTATAAATCGGCTGCAGCACATAGTCCTCAACTGCATGGACGTTGACGCTTCCATAGACTTTTACACGAAGGTTCTGGGCATGGAAATCGTCAGCCACAACCCAGAGCGTAACATGGCTTTTCTCTCCTTCGGCAAGGAGCACCATGACATCGCTCTTTTCCCCTTCCGGGAGCCGGCGGAACGGCTGGAGAAGAACCACCTCGGCCTGAACCACATTGCCCTGGAAATCGAGGGCGGCGAGGAGGAGTTGAAGGAGTATTACCAGCAGCTAAAGGCCCACAACGTGGAGATTGACGGCACCATGGACCACGTTATGAGCCAGAGCATCTACTTCTTCGACCCCGACGGCAACCGCATCGAAATTTTTGCCGACATGCTTCACGACGAGGCCAAGGAGTGGCTCCACCAGAACGGCGGCGTAGCCAAGCCCCTGGTCCTGGAGGAAGTGACAGCGGACTAACTAAACTTTCGAAGCCAGCCAAAGCCAAAACGTAGGGGCAGACCTGTGTGTCTGCCCCCTGAAGTTTGCCTTTCCAGTTTGCTAGGAAACGGATATGGATTAACCCGTCGTTCCTGCGAAGGCAGGAACCTCAACTCTCGGAGATTCAGGTGTGTCCATTCCGTATGCAACTCGTTAATTGCACAGCTGATAATACAATTCGTTCCAGTGGGGGTTCATCTCTTCAATTAAGCGAATCTTCCAGCTCCTCTTCCATCTTTTTATGCGTTTCTCTCGGATTAAGGCACTTTCCATAGTTTCATGTAATTCAAACCACACCAGGCGATGGATTATATATCGGGAAGTATGTCCTTTAGCCAGGTCTTCCTTGTGCTGCCAAATCCGCTGTACTGGATTGGAAGTGACGCCAGTGTAAATGGCGCCGTCCGTTCGACTCGCCATGATGTAAACGCATGGAACTAGCATATGCTGGAGGTGGAACTTGCCTGACCAAGTACGGTATCAAGTGGGCAGGGCCAAGGTTCCTGCCTTCGCAGGAACGACGGATCACCAATTCTCTGAGTCACTTTCCGACCTCCACTTCCCCTACCCCCGCGCCTCCCTCACGCACTCTTCCAGCAAGTCCAGGGCAGCCCTGGCGAAAACCCACATATTTGCTTCCCGGTCGTCGTCTCCCGTCTCAACGGTGATTACCTTCTCCACTGGCCCCGACACCGCGATGCAGGCGTGTCCCGCCGAATCGCCGTAGCTGTTGCCCGTAGGTCCGCTGGCCCCCGTCTCACTGACCGACCACGTAGTCCCCAGCCGCTCCCGGATGGTGCGGGCGTTGAGTTGGGCGTAGGGTTCGCTGCTGGCCCGGATGCCCTCCATGGCCGATTCCGGCACTCCCAACAGGCCCTGTTGCCCCGCGCGGGTATAAACCACCGAGCCCCCCACGTAATAGGCCGAGGCTCCGGGCACCGCCACCAGCGTCGCGGATATCAGCCCCCCGCAGCTTGATTCGGAAACGGACAGGGACTCCCCTGTTTCCTTCAGCAGGGCTCCAACGGACTCGGATACAGATGTCAGATCAGGCATGGCTCTCTCCTTCAGTCTCGAAAAGTCTTCTTGAACCGCAGCAGGAATATGACCACCAGGGCGACTATCAATGCCACCAGCACGGTGGCCCCGGGGATACGGCCCGGCATAAAGGACTGGACCAGCACAAAGACCACTATGCCCAGGATCGGCAGCCCCAGCCAAAGCGCGTGATTCAGGTGCATTGGGCCTCCGTCCATTCGAGGATTGTTGGGTAAGGTTTGAATAAGGCCCTCCCCCCTTGATGAGGGCGGAATCCGCCTGAGGCGGACCTGTGGCGGTAAGGTTGGGATGGGGTGGATAGCTTGCAAACTACCATTTTCCCCTTACCCTAACCCTCTCCCGCCAGGGTAGAGGGCGTATTCTCAGACTGTCCCCAACTTTTAACTCAAAGGGTTGGGGCCAGAATAACCTTTCCCAGGGGCTCGTTGCTGTCAACCAGTCGGTGCGCCGCCACCGCTTCCGACAGGGGCATGGTCCTGTCAATCAAGACCTGGAATTCCCCGCTGGCGGTTAAAGCCAGGGACTCTTCCAGCTCGGCCCGGCCCTCCGCTCCCAGGCCGCTCATAACCTGCAAACGGCGCTGGTACAGCTTCTTAAGGTCAAGGGTCACCATACCGCCGCCGTGGGCCCCTACCGTTACCAGCCGCCCGCCCCGGGCCATGCTGTTGAAGGCTCCGTCCCACTGGACAGGATCGCCGATATTCTCGAACACCGCGTCCACGCCCCTGCCCTCGGTTATGCGCATAACTTCGGTCTCCAGGTCGTCCCGCCGGTAATTGACTCCGTGCTGCGCTCCCAGCGACCGGCCCACGGCAACCCGCTCGTCAGCTCCCGCTCCGGCGATGATGTTGGCCCCAATATTCCTGGCCACCTGGACGATGCAACTTCCCAGGCCACCGGCCGCGCCCATTACCAGGGCCCAGTCGCCGGCCTGCAGGTTGGTCAGGCGCGTCTGGGCGATGGCCAGCGGGAAGTGCCGCGCCACCACCGTAGCCTCTCCATAGGAAAGTCCGTCGGGTATGGTAACGCAGTTGGAGGCCGGCACTTTGACGTATTCGGCATAACCTCCCCACAGGTGAATCCCCAGCATCCTGCGGTTATTGCACTGAAAATTGGTGCCCGACGCACAGGGATCGCAGTCGCCACAATGTATCCCCTGCGAGATGGCCACGCGCTCGCCCACCTGCAGGGAGTCAACCCGGCCGCCCAGTTCAACCACCTCTCCGGCCGGGTCGTTGCCCAGCACCAACGGCAGGATGGCCCCATAACCGCCACCGTCCTGCCTTACTTGCAGGTCCAGCGTCCGGTTTACCGAAACGGAGTGGACCCTGACCACCACCTCGCCCGGCCCCGGCTGAGGCGTGGGAGCGTCTTCCCACTGCATCACCTCGGGCTCCCCGAACCTGTGGATCACCATCGCCTTCAATTCAATCTCCCGCTTCGACCAGGTTGGTGGTCCGACGTCTGCGGCAGGCGCAGGGCCCCTGCACCCACCCGTGCTTAGGCTTGCCTGTTGAGGGTCAAAGTAACAACGGGTTGGTGGGCGCTCATCGCCGCCCCGGAATTACGGCTGCCGCCACCACGGGCATTACCGCGAAAACTCCTATCGCCGCCAGCCGCGCATAAACCCCGCCAAAGACCGTACTCACCGCCCAGACTACTCCAAAAGCGATAATACCTATCAGAAGCCCGACAAGGATGACCCAATTGGGTTCCCGGCCTTTGCGGATGGCCAACTGGCGCGCACCGAAATAGCTTCCGGCAAACAAAATGAAAAGAACAATGGCAGCAGGTAAAATCAAGGCTCTGCCTCGGCACCGGTTAAATGGGCTCCGACGGCAGTACGAAGAAGCCTCTTGCCACCGGTATCCGGAATCTTATCCTTCTTCCTTGAACCGCACCATAAAACTGGCCTCTCCCAGGGGAGTGCCATCCAGCAATATGGCTGCCACATGGGTTCCGGCCCGCTGCACCGGTATGCGAAATGTCTTTATCCAGCGCTGGAAAAGGATGCCCTCTTCCCACTCTATGGCCTGGGGCGGAGGGGTATCCAGGGGTATGCCGGGGGCCTTGATAGCCACCATCAGGTGATGATTGCCCGGGGTCGCCCCCGCAATGCAAAAAGCCAGGTTTACGTCCACCTGGGCCAGGAAGGGAGTGTTGGGCCCGGGCGGTTCCGCCGGCTCCGGCAGTTCTACCAGGTCAATTACTCCCTTGAAGGTAAGTTCGTCGTCCGAGTCGGACTCCGTGTCGCGACAGAAGAGTGCGTATTTCAGGTACGGCTGTGCTGGGCTGCTAGTCAACCGGAATTCTCCTTGCGACGGACGCCGGAAGACTGTTCTTACCCGCCGGCTGTCCGATATGGAACGGCTCATTCTAGCACTTTACCCATTGCCCACCCAAGCCCGACGCCGCCTGGTAACAGTTCAGAGTTGGTGTGCTACCAGACTTGAAAATCCGTCGTTCCCGCGCAGGCGGGAACCTCGAACCTGTGCAAATCGTGGGGTGGGTAGGGGCGCATGGCCATGCGCCCCTACGATGTCGAGGGTATGACGGGTGTAGAGGCAGGTAATTCCCTCAATTCTAACCAGTTACCCGCCTGGTACCACTCCAGAGCATCACCAAAACTTGCCGGCGGCAACCGACCGAAGTAGGATAGCGGCTACCATTCCATTATATTCACCATACGGGCAGGAAGGAACGCCATGCGCAGCAGGCAGGTCGGCGACACCATCAACATAGGCTGGCCCGACTTTGGCCGACCGGAGCAGTCTTTTACCATAGTGGACCTGGACCAGCTGGGGCAGGTGTTCCGCGTGCGGGTCACCGATGGCGAGCGGCAGGGCGGCTTTTTGGTCATATACGACTGTCCCGACGTTGTTCTGGAACAACTGGCCGAACAGGCCACCGACGCCGTGGGGTTTAAGGTGATTCTTTCCAGCCTTCGCTGCAGCGTGGACGGGGACGTGCTGCGCAGCTTCGACTACGAATGGTATCCCACCCCGGAATACGCCGAGCGGCCCCGCCGCCTGGCCCACGCCCTGGCCGACCTGCTGGCCGCCATGCGGGGCAACCGGGGACGCGAATGAGCGCTATTTTCGGCTGCAATATTAGCGAGATGAAAGGTTGCGACTCCGTCCGGTGAGGCGGACAGCCCACATAATAAACACCGATGCGGTGGTCAACACGGCGGAAATCAGAAAAGCCAAGAAGTAGTCTCCCTGCAGGTCGAAGAGAAGCCCCGCCAGAATGGGCCCAAGCCCAATCCCTATGCCTCTGCCTACTTCCATCATTCCCATTACCCTCCCCAGCATACGGGGCGGATACAGGTCTGCGGCCTTGGCTCCAATCAGCAGGCCGCTGATACCATCGCTGAAACCGTTCAGGGCCACGAACAACACCAGCACCCACTCTGTGCCGCCTTCACCGAAAAAGAGCACCAGTACCACGGCGGCCACCGACATTGTCATTCCGGTGGTATAGACTATCTCTCTCCCAAAGATGTCGGACAGAAGACCGGTTGCGGGGCGCCCGCCGATACCCAGCAAGCCGGCTATTCCAATGGCCAGTGCCGCCTGAATTTCCCCGTAGCCTGCCAGGAACAGGAAGGCCAGGATATGGACCATTATCATGTGGTTGCCCACGGAATTGACGGCCCGCGCGCTCAGCAGGAGCCACACTGCCGGTTCCCGTAGGACCTCACCTACTGAAGACAGGGAGGTTGCTTCATCCTCAGACGTGGTTTCCGCGGGTACACTCTGGGAGCTCGCCTCCTCTGGAGAGTAGGGGATGGCAGGTTTATCAACTTGCCAGTCTTCGGGCGGCCTTTTTTGGAAGAGCAGGTTGGGAACGGCGACCAGAATGAAGAATACGACGCCGAAAATCCTGAAAGCCCACTGCCACCCGATTGTCGAAACGATTAGCTGGGCCAGGGGGACCACAATGGCCTGGCCAGCAGGGTTGCCCGCATCGGCCATTCCCAGCGCAACACCCCTGCTCCTGGGAAACCAGGGCGCCAGTGTGGCTGTGGCCGAAAAAGAGGAAATGCCTACCTGACCAACGGTGGCTATCACACTGTAAAAAATGAACAATTGCCAGACTTCGCTGACCATGCTGCTCGCCAGCCATCCGGCCAGGATGAAGCAACCGGCAACGGGAAACAACACCCGGGGGCCGAAGCGGTCGAGCATCATGCCAAGGAGTGGGGCGACGAAGGCCCCAAACAGGCCGGAGGCTGAGAACACGGCGGCCGTCAGGGCTACACTGCTTTGAAAGTGGTCCCGCAAGGCGACCAGGAACACGCTCTGGACGTTCTTGGAACCACCCTCAACTGTGAGGTTGGAAAAGGACAGGACGAATATCACCCAGCCATAGTGGAGCCTGCGTTTAACGGCGGTCAGCAAGAGTCACCTGGGCCCCTGGTCATATCTGCATGGAGTGCTCCAGCCCTTTCAGGGTTTGAAACCCCCAAAGCGCCTCACGTGGAACGCCGGTTGCTTTCGCCGGCGCTAAAGAAAGGGAGCGGCCTGCCCATGCCAACGGGGATGTTGCCTTCGGTCTGGAGCATAACCTAAATTGGAAATTCTTGAAATGCCTTTGGCCATAACATGTCAAAATGCTTGACGATTCCGTTAACCATCAAATAGGAAAACATTACGAAACCTTGCCCTGATTATTGCCGAAACATGACCCTTCAGTTAGACTACCGAGCGGTGCAGATACTTGGCTGAGTCCGTTTCGTTTCAATACTGAAATGCCGCGCTGAAAGTCCCATCGGCACGACCGGTAGTTGATAGCTATTGAAGTGATGGGTCGGGATTTAACCGTCGTTCCCGCGCAGGCGGGAACCTCGCGAGACTTCTTGATCTTTGGTCCAGGCTGGAAAGGCGAAACACCGTTGCCACCCATCTTTTTAAAGCGAATGGTCCACCAGGGGCGCCTTTAATCTCCTGTCCCAAAACCATGCCATCAGGTTCATGGAGGCCACACCAATGTCCAGTGATAACAGCATTACCCCCGAACTAATCCACTACCTGTCGGGCGCCCTCGACGCAGAACTCCCTCCCAACGTGCTGGAGAAGGCCAAGCACCACATTCTGGACACCCTGGCTGCGATGGTGTCCGGGTCTGTCCTCAAGCCGGGGGTCCTGGCCCGGGAGTACGTTGAAAAGCAGGGCGGCCCGGAGGAGGCCCAGGTAGTCGGCAGTTCGATGGTGGTGTCCGCGGTGAACGCTGCCATTGCCAACGGAATGATGGCCCACGCCGACGAGACCGACGATTCCAACGGTTCAGCCGGTATCCACCCGGGCTGCGCCATCCTGCCCGCCGCCCTGGCCATGGGGGAACGCGAGAACGTCAACGGCTCGGACTTCATCAAGGCCGTCGTACTGGGCTACGATATCGGCAGCCGCACCACCAAGGCCCTGGGCAGGGAGGAGATGCGGGCCCGCAACCACTTGCCTTTCAGCATCGGCGGCACCATGGGAGCAACCGCCGCCGCCGGCTGCCTCGCCGGCCTGAAGGAAGAGCAGTACCGCGACCTGCTGTCCTATGGCGCCCAGCAGGCATCGGGGATAATGACCTACCCGAGAGATGTGGAGCATATAGAAAAGGCCTTTATCTTCGGCGGGATGAACGCCCGCAACGGGGTAATGGCGGCTGAAATGGTCCAGATGGGCTTCACCGGGGTGTACGACACCTTCGCCGGCGATGGCAACTTCCTGGTGGCCTACGCGGATAACCCCAGGGGCGAGCAGTTGGTGGCCGAGCTGGGCAGCCGCTACGAGGTGATGCTGACCAATATCAAGAAGTTCTGCGTCGGCTTTCCCATCCAATCACCGGCAGAGGGACTGCTCCTGATCATGGACAAGCACGGTATCGGCGCCGGAGACGTGGAGAAGATAGTCGCCCGGCTACCGGAGGGCGGGGCACACACCGTTAATGACCGGGAAATGCCGGACATCAACCTGCAGTACATTTTTGCCATCGCCCTGTTGGACGGCAGGGTTTCCTTCGAGGCCGCCCATTCCTTTGAGCGCATGTCGGACCCGGATGTTATGGACCTGCGATCCCGGGTTACGCTTATCGGCGACCCGGCGCTCAGCGGCGCACAACCCGACTACCAGGCCATCGTCGAGGTAACAACCAGGGACGGCACGGTCTACGAGGAACGGGTAACCAGCTTCCGGGGAAGGGCGGAGAACCCCCTGTCCCGGGAGGAAGTGGGCGAAAAGGCCCTGGACCTGATGGAGCCGGTCCTCGGTCGTGCCCAGTCATTAGACCTGATAGAAACTGTCAATAGACTGGAGACTTTGCCCAGCGTCCGGGAGTTGCGGCCGCTGTTATCGGTGTAGTTGGGGTAGCCGCAGTTGTGCCACATATTTGTAGGGGCGCTTCGCGAAGCGCCCCTACATCCTTTCAACCACTATACTGACCTTCCCCCGGCAAGGGGCAGTGGGTATCCAAACAGCTTCTAAACCAGGGCCGGTTCAACCTTATGGCAGGCCGTAAGGTGTTCCGACAGTATCTCCCGCCAATCGGGTTCAACGTCGCGGCACATGCTGGTTTCCATGTAAATGGGGCATCGGGTATGAAACCGGCAGCCGGTAGGAGGGTTTATGGGGCTGGCAACCTCGCCACCGATGGCCTCCCCCATGGGGATGTCGGGATCCGGATTGGGCACCGAGGCCAGCAAGGCGTTACTGTAGGGATGCAGCGTATTTCCGTAGAACTCGTCTCGTGTCGCGAGTTCCATCATCTTGCCCACGTACATTACCCCCACCCGGTGGCTCATATGCTCGACGATGGCCAGATCGTGGGAGATAAGCAGGTAGCTCAAGCCCAGATCCCGCTGCAGGTCCACCAGCAGGTTCAGAATCTGCGCCCGAATGGAAACGTCCAGACCGGAGACCGGTTCGTCCAGAACGATGAGCCTGGGACGCAGGGCCAAGGCGCGGGCAATGGCGATGCGCTGGCGCTGCCCCCCGCTGAACTGGTGGGGGAAGAAAGAAGCGGTTACCGGATTCAGGCCAACGTTCTCCAGGAGTTCGCCCACACGCATACGCAGGTTGCGCCCGTGCATCCGCTGGTGGACCCGTAAAGGTTCCCCAATGATGTCCAGCACCTGCATGCGGGGGTTGAGAGAGCTGTAAGGATCCTGAAACACGGCCTGGACCAGGCGTTTATACTCCCGCAGGCCGCTTCCCCGGAAGCGGCTCACGTCGGTTCCCTGAAAGCTGATGGTCCCCCCGGATGGGCGCTCAAGGAGGAGGATCATCTTCGCGACGGTAGTCTTGCCGCAACCGCTTTCTCCGACCAGGGCGAATGTTTCTCCCTCTTCGACGGAAAAGCTAACTCCATCCACCGCCCGGATGACGTCTCCGCCGCTGGTAAGCCAGTTGCCGCCGCCCCGAAAGTGTTTCGCCAGACCTTCTACTTCCAGCAACTGATCGGCCACCTTACCTTCCCTCCTCGGTCAGCCAGCAATGCACAAAGTCCTCTCCGCCCAGGGACGTCCGGGGCGGATACTGTTCCTTGCATTTGTCCATGGCATCCGGGCAACGCGGCCAGAAGGGGCAGCCTTCGGGAATGCTGCGCAGGTCGGGAGGCTGCCCTTCAATCTGGTACAGCTTTTCCCGCCGGGCGCCCATCAGTGGCACCGAATCCAATAAGGCCCTGGTATAAGGATGCTGAGGTTCCTTGTATATCTGGCGCACCCTTCCGCTTTCAACAATGCGCCCGGCGTACATAACGTTTACCCGGTCACACATCTGGGCCACGATGCCCAGGTCGTGAGTAACCCAGATAACGCTGGTGCCGCTCTCCTGCTGTAGTTCCCGTATCAGGCGCAGGAACTGGGCCTGGATTGTTACGTCCAGGGATGTGGTGGGTTCATCGGCAATAAGGAGTTCCGGTTCGGTGGTGAGCCCCATGGCGGCCACAACCCGCTGTCTCATCCCGCCACTGAACTGGTGGGGATATTGGCCCAGGCGCAGTTCGGGCCTAGGAATGCGGACCGACCTCAAGGAGTCCAAAACCCGTGCCATTGCCTGCTGGCCCCGTTCCTTCAGGTGCAGGCGGACCGGTTCGGCGACTTGTTCACCCACTGTATATACGGGGTTCAGCGATGTTTGGGGGTCTTGCATGATGATCGCCATGCGGTGACCCCGGTATGCTCGCATCTCGTGTTCCGTAAGGTCCAGCAAGTTCTCATTCTTGAACCAGATTTCTCCCTCTACGATGCGGGCGCCGGGCTGGGGCACCAGGCGCATCAAGGACAGGCAGGTCATCGTCTTTCCACTACCCGACTCTCCCACCAGGCCAACGGCCTCTCCCTGGGCCACGGTAAAGCTCACCCCGTCCACCGCCTTCAACACCGCGTTACGCTGAAAGAAGTAGGTCTTCAGCCCCTCTACCCTTAGCAAAGTGTCGTCTTCTATGGTCCGGTTAACCATTAGCCATTAAACCCCGAGAGTCCTTTTAAAGCTGGCGACGTCTGGGGTCCAGGGTGTCCCGTAGCCAGTCGCCGAACAAATTAAGGGACAACACTGCCGCCAGGATGCACAGGCCAGGGAAAAGGGTTATCCAGTAGGCGGAAGTCAGGAACTCCCGTCCGTCGGCCACCATCAACCCCCACGCCGGTTGTGGTGGAGGCACGCCCACACCCAGAAAGCTCAGTGACGATTCCAGCAGGATGAGGTGTCCCACTTCCAGGGTAGCCAGCACAATAATCGTATTGAAGACGTTGGGAAGGATATGGCGCAGCAATATCATCCATGTAGGGGTCCCGATTACCTTTGCTATGGCCACGAAGTCTCGCTCGCGAACACTCAGAGTTTCCCCGCGAACGATGCGGGCAAACCGGGCCGCAAGGAAGGGGGACAGGATGAGAATGACGCTCTCAAAGCTCCGTCCCACCGCGAACACAAACACCAGGGCCACCAGAATAGTGGGCATGGCAAGGATGACTTCGATGCCCCGCTGCAGGACGGCATCCAGTTTGCCGCCGGCGTAACCGGAAATCAGACCCACGGCCACCCCCACGCCTCCGCCCAGCGCTATTACGAACAGGGACAAGGACAGCGAAACCCGGGCGCCCCGGATCAGCCTGCTGAAAATGTCCCGGCCCAGCTTGTCGGTGCCCAGAAGGTTGCTGGCCGTCCCCTCTTCGTGCCACACCGGCGGGGCAAAGGAGTTGGCCATGTCCACGGCCACCGGGCTGTGGGGGGCGATCCACTGCCCGAAGATGGCGAAAATCATCAGTACCAGGAGCACTGCGGTCGGAATTTTGGGGACCCGCCGCGCCACGCTGAGGCCTGAACGGACTCGCACCACCCAGGGGGAGGCCGGGGCAGCTATTTGCATTGAAGTATCAGCCATAGCCTACCTGCTAATTGGTGTACTTGATGCGGGGGTCAATAACCGCGTACATGATATCCACTAACAGATTGATGAGGATGAAGAAACTGCCGAAAACTATCACGACGCCCTGTATGACCGGGAAATCCCGCCGAACCACGCTTTGCACCGCCGACGTGCCGATGCCTGGCCAGGCGAATACCTGCTCCACCACCACCGACCCGTTCATGAAAGCGCCCAGCACCAGGCTGCTGTAGGTCAGTACCGGCAGCAGGGCGTTTCGCAAGGCGTGCTTCCCGATTACAACGGCTTCGGGCAACCCCTTGGCGCGGGCCATAGCCACGTAGTCGCTGTCCAGCACATCCATCATGCTGGAACGCACCAGGCGAACCATGCCGGCCATCACCCCCCACCCAAGAGTGAAGCCCGGCAGTATGTAAGACTGCCAGCCTCCCTTACCGGCCGGGGGCAGCATCTCCCAGACCACGGCAAAAAGGATGATCAGCATTATGCCCGACCAGAAGGGCGGCATTGACTGTCCCAGGAAGGCCAGGACTTTGGCTATCCAGTCTATGGCGGAATCGCGGTACACGGCGCCCAGGATCCCCAGGGGTAAGGAAAGGGCCAGGGCGAAGATGAGCGCCACCAATCCAAGGGTAAAGGTTGCCGGCATCCGCTCCACCAATATCTGGGTCACGGGAATGCCATTACTTACCGAGTCACCCAGGTCCAGCCTTACCAGCTGGCCAAGGAATTTCAGGTATTGCTCGTGGACAGGCCGGTCCAGCCCCAGCTTGGCGGCCATGATCTCGCGGGCATCCACCCCGGAGTTTCTGGCGGTGAAAACCTCCGCCGGATCGCCGATGGAGCGGGAGAGAATGAACACCAGGGTTGCAATGAACCACAAGCCCAGCAGGGCCTGAAATATGCGAAACCCGATGTATTTGACCATGGATTCAGTCCTTAAGCCAGAGGGCCTGCCGGCAGCAATATCTTCTCCGGCAGACCCTTGAATGGATTGCGGTCTTCACCAGCGTCAGAGGGCTTAAGGCCGTATCGTCCAGTGGTTATGGGGATAGGGCTTGCCGGTAATGGGAGTCCAGGATCCCACCTTGTCGCTGGCGCCAAACACGGCTCCGGCTTCCAGCAGGGGGCCTGCCCAGAAGTCCCGGTTCAGCAAGCGGTGGAACTCGGCCATGGCCTCGTGCTGGTCCTGGAGGTCAAAGGATGAACCGGCCTTGTCCAGCAAGGGGTCCAGAATGTCCGGCAGGCGCATCATCTGACGGCGGCCCTCTGAGTGGTAGTAGATATGAGAGCCC
Organism: Chloroflexota bacterium; assembly: GCA_009840135.1. Lineage (GTDB taxonomy): Bacteria > Chloroflexota > Dehalococcoidia > Lucifugimonadales > UBA3495 > Bin22. The sequence goes on from VXOH01000051.1 coordinate 13,328, forward strand.
CGGTAGGAGTGCAAGCGGGTGTCACTGCCACGGACCGCGATCTGGTAAGGCGGTTGGTCATTCACTATCGCCGTAATTTCGTCGCTGGTCTTTATAGCGTTGTCGAAGGTCTCCCGCAACACGGGGCCGTCCACCACGGACACAAAGGTGTTCAGGCCGAGGGCTTCCAGGTAACCGGCAATGGCTTCCGACAAGCCCGGTTGGTCTACAAAGTCGGCATCGCCGGAGAAGGTCAGAATTTCGATCTCGGCGCCCTCAAAGCCGGCTTCCTGGATCAACTGCAAGGCCCGGTTCGGGTCGTAAGGGTGGGGCGCAACGTCCCCCGGGTACCCGATGTTGCCTTCCACCACCCAGTAGCAGCAGGCGGGAGTGGTCTGGCCGGCATAGAGCCCGTTGCCGATGGCCTCACGGTCAATGGCGATGGAAATGGCTTCCCGTATCCGCTTGTCATTAAACGGATGACCCGGCACCCACGCATAGTTGTACCAGATCCAGGAAATGTTGGCGGCCGGTGACTGGAGGACCTGAAGGCCTGCTCCCTCAAGTTCCCCAACGCTTCGCACCGAGGCGGTAATCAGGTCGGCGTTGCCGCTCTTCAGCATGGCCATGCGGGTATTAAGCTCGGCCACGTCCCAGATTTGGAGAACCTTGTAACCCGGATTTTTCTCGTAGTGGTCCTCGAAAGCCTCCATTTGAATATACTGGCCAGGTACACGGTCGGCCCACTTGTAGGGACCTGAGCCTACGGGGGCTTCACGGAATTTTTCGATTCCGCCCATGCCCTCGAAATAGCTCTGCGGGAGAACCACCGACCTGGGAGGTGATGCGGAAGCGAAGAAGAGCGGCAAGGTTGACTGTGGTGTCTTGGTGGTTACCGAGACTGTATTGCCCTCCACTTCAAATGCGGAAGTCAGCAAAGGGCCGACCTCCAGGGCGAAACCACCCAGGGATTCCTCTGATACGGACCGGTTCCAGGTCCATGCCACATCCTCAGGCGTAATGTCGTCGCCGTTGTGAAACTTCATCCCCTCGCGGATCGTGAAGGTCCAGGTCAGCTGATCGGGAGACACCTTCCACCCGGTGGCAAAGCCTGGGGTCAGGGTACCGTCCGGGTTTTGCCCTATCGCGTAATCGAACACTTCGTCGTAATAAACCTTCGTGGCGCTGTCCTGTGAGATGTTGGTGTCAACACCCTGGAAGCCCAGGTAGGAACTCACCGAGATGATAGATCCGGCCGGGTCAACCTTGCCAGGAAGCCTTCCCGACTCCGGAAAATGCACCGGCGTAGGTGTGGCCACCACCAGTTTCTCCACCTCTACCGTCACTTCCTTCTCGACTTCCACCTCGCGGATCTTCTCCACTTCTACCGCCTTTTCGACTTCCACCTCGCGGATAAGCTCCACCTCTATCGGTACCTGCTTTTCTACCTCCACCTCGCGGATAGTCTCCACTTCTACGGGCACTTCTACAGTTCGCTCGATGACCTCGGGCTGCGCTGTGCCGCAAGCTACCACCAGCGTCAGGCAAAACAGGCATCCTAATAGAAACAGCGATGACTTCATGGTTTTCACCTTCCCAAATAAGTCTAAAGACAGGTGTGGTTACGAATATGCGTCAACTAGACGCGGTATTCGCTGAGTTTTCAATAAGTTCCGGTGGTACTCGGATCACTTGCTCCGAATCCAGTGAAAATTGTTGCCCATATTCGACAGCAATTATTGCTGATCCCCCTGAAAATTTTGCGGGATTATACTTACGCGGATTCTGGTTGTCAAATGGCTGAAGCCATATTTTCTCTAGCCACAGGTTTGAATTGGTCTTGAAAAAATAGGTCCGGAGGTCAGCGGCGAGGCCCGCCGTAGCGCTCCCAAAAAGGGACCGGCCAAACCGAAACTATGATGCTGAACCGTAACACTCAGAAGGGAAAGCTCGCCGGTCGGCCCTATGGGTCACCGAAGTCAGGCTGTCGGAAGTGGGGAATACGAAATGAGCATATTGCCGTGGTTTCTTGATTACCCGGTCGGGGGTGGTGCAATGAGATGGCTGCGGATATGAGTGGCGGAATGTACAGTCACGATATCGTAAGCGCACATTCCGCCAAACTGATGCCTGGGGCTAGTCCAGGGGCAATTTGTGCAGCCAGCCTGGCTCAGAAATGTCCAGCACCTGGCCATTGGGACCGGACCACTTTTCTTCCGCGCGGGGTGGGCGCGTTTCACCGGGGCCGGCTACATCTCGACGGACTATTTCGTCGCCGCCAATCTGCTGGAGCCGGCTGCCTGCCTCCTGGAGACTGTCAACCTGGAACCCGATGTGATGGATGCCGCTGAAGTTCTCGCCATTGGGTCCGACGTCGGCGTCCGCGTTGGTCTTCCATCTCAGAATAGTCAGGTTTATGTCCCCATCGGTCAACTGGATCTGCCGGTCATTTCGGGCCACTTCTACGAGGTCGAATCCTTCCCTGTAAAATTTAGCCACGTCGTCCGGATGCTCACAGGTTATCGCGATGTGCTTGATTTTAGCCACAAAGGAACCTCCCCTTCATCATTTCGAGACATTATAGGCGTTATAGCATAAATTGCGATATTTCCCCGGCTCTCCAACCCTCAAGCGCGCCCAATCGGATTCTGCCGGGTGGCAGCCAACCGCTTCGCCCTCACGTGTCCAGGGACTTTCCAGGACCAAGCCCACAGCTTCTCAATACGCAAGATGGCCAGCACATGATGCAATTCTCGCTGCTCCAGCCACCGCTGAAGCCGGCGGCCGCTGCACGCTATCGGGCGTGGCGCCCCGCCCGCGTCTACCCGTAGAATTGCTCCGCCAACTTCCACTCGTTCTTGCGCTCCACCTGGGTGACCAGCTCTTTCGGGTATGCCTGCTCCCGCCAGCGGGGTGCCGACAGGTAAAATCGACTCCCGATCCGCCGGTGGACTTCCTCAGTTCTTTTCGCCCTCGAGGCCCCTTCCGGCACCGTGCAACCGAGGAGATGGGTTACAGACAGACCAGGGACATAGGTAGCACTTTTTTTGGGTGAGCAGCACCCCTTTGGTTTAGCTGTCCGGATGACCTATCTCCAGGGGGCCGAAGCGGATGCTCAGCCCGACTCGGCATTGCCTTTTCCAGTAATGAAATTGCCCTGATATATTAATCGCCCTCATAGACAACTCAACCCCCCAAAGGCGTATAATTATCTATGCCTGAATTCTTCAACGTCCTCCCCCCCGACCAGGCCCTGCAAGCGCTGATTGAAGCGCTGCCGCCATCTCCGGTCGCCATTGAGGAACTGCCGTTGGAGAATTCCCTGGGCCGCGTTACCGCTTCAGACCTTTTCTCCAGGGAAGACCTCCCGGCCTTTCCCCGTTCCACCATGGACGGTTACTCCCTGCGCGCCGCCGACACCTTTGGCGCCAGCGAGGGGCTCCCCGCCTACTTCAGCATCGTGGGCGAGGTTGCCATGGGACGGCCGTCCCATATCACAGTGGCCGTGGGCGAGGCCGCCGTAACCTATACCGGCGGAATGCTGGCCCAGGGCGCTGACGCCGTGGTGATGGTGGAAAACACCCAGGCCGTGGATTCTGCCACCATTGAGGTGACCAGGCCGGTGGCCCCGGGTGAGAACGTGGTGCAACCCGGTGAAGACATTAATTCGGGAGAGCGCCTGCTGCCAGCCGGTCATCTCCTCCGTCCCCAGGACCTGGGCGGACTGGCTGCGCTGGGCGTCACCACGGTCCAGGCATCCCGCCGCCCGAGGGTTGCCATCCTCTCCATGGGCGACGAGGTAGTACCGCCGGATATGGACCCCGGCCCCGGCCGAATCCGGGACGTAAACACCTACACCATTGCCGCCCAGGTAACCCGGGCCGGAGGCGAGCCTCTCCCCCTGGGGATTGTCCCCGACGACTACGAGGAGCAACTGTCCGCCGCCCGCAGCGGCCTGAAGCACGCGGATAGCCTGGTTTTTTCCGCCGGCAGTTCCGTCAGCGTCCGCGACCTCACCGCCGAAATAATCAATGCCCTAGGCGAACCGGGGGTCCTGGTGCACGGGCTTTCCATCCGGCCCGGCAAGCCGGCCATCGTGGGCCTGGTGCAGGGCAAACCCGTTTTTGGGCTGCCGGGGAACCCGGTATCCGCCATGGTAGTCTTCGACCTGCTGGTGCGGCCTGCCCTGTACCACCTCGCCGGCTGCCCATCCCTGCCCGAACCGGCCACGGCTACGGCCACGGTGGCCCTGGACATTGCCTCCGCCTCGGGACGCGAGGACTATGTGCCCGTGCGGCTGACCGGAAACGCTGAGAACTGCTTGACCGCCGAACCCGTTTTCGGCAAGTCCAACCTGATTTTCACCCTGATTCGCGCCGACGGACTGGTCAAGGTGCCTCTCGACAAGGCCGGCCTGTATGCCGGCGAAACAGTGAGGGTCCGGCTGTTTTAGCCCGCCGGGAGGGTATCCCGCCATGTCCGGCAGCAGGCTGGACGCGACGGGTATCCGGAGATACGAAAAAATGCCCGAAGACCTGCCCCCCGCCATAATATTCGACTTGGATGACACCATTCTCTCCGACGACGAGGCTTCGGAAATGTGCTGGCGCCAGGTCTGCGACGACTTTGCCCACCGCATCACGGCGGGAACGCCGGCGGAATTGGCCACCGTCATTCGAGAATACCAGTGCTGGTACCTGTTCGACCCGGAACGCATCCGGGACATAGGCAACGATGTGGGCAGGGCCTGGAGGGAAATCCTCTCGCTGGCCTTTGACCGCCAGGGTATCGAAAATGTGCCGTTGGAAAAGGAAATGACGGCGGCCTATATGAGCCTTAAGGCCGAAACTGTCCGGCTGATACCCGGCGCCCTGGACACCCTCCGGTCTCTCAGGGCCCAGGGCATCAGGCTGGGGCTCATCACCAATGGCGACGCTCAGGGACAGAGGTCCAAAGTGGTGAAAGCCGGCCTGGAGCCCCTTTTTGAGTCCGTTCTCATTGCCGGCGAATTCGGGGCCGCCAAGCCCGACCCTGAAGTGTTCCGGCATACCCTGTCACGCCTTGAGGCAACCCCCGAACTGGCGTGGATGGTGGGCGACAATCTCGTTACCGACATAGGTGGCGCCCAGGCCGTCGGTATCTACGGAGTCTGGGTCGACCGGCAGGGACAGGGCTTGCCTACTGGAAACACTTTCACGCCCGACCGTACAATTCGTTCCATAGTGGAACTGGTGAACGGTACCGTTAATTGAAACCGGCCCGCCCTTCTCCGGCGCCCATTGAAGTATCAAGGAAATATGACTGCAAATCTCCATCGGAAACTGGATTAGCATGACCGAACAATTACCCCCCGCCATAATATTCGACATGGATGACACCATCCTTTCCGACGACGAAGCCGCCGAAAGGTGCTGGCGCCAGGTCTGCAATGACTTTGCCCAACGGATCACGGTTTGCTCCGCCGATGAGATGGTGACGGTAATCCGTGATATTCGCCGCTGGTACTGGGCCGACCCGGACCGCGTTCGGGACGCGGGCATTGACTTGCGAAAGGCCCGCCGTGAAATTCTCTCCATGGCCTTTGACCGCCAGGGGCTGGTTGACGACCCCCTGAAGGAAGAAATGTCTGACGTTTATATGGGTCTGAAAGCCGACGCCGTTCAGTTGATACCCGGCGCCCTGGACACCCTGCAGTCCCTGAAGGACACGGGTGTCAGGCTGGGCCTCATCACCAATGGCGACGCCGTGGGACAAAGGGCAAAGGTAGTCAAGGCGGGGCTGGAACCCTACTTCGGGTCCGTGCTGATAGCTGGCGAGTTCGGGTCCGCCAAGCCCGACCCGGAAATATTCCGGCATACCCTGTCGAGCCTCGAGGTCACGCCGGAACAGGCCTGGATGGTAGGCGACAACCTGGTTGCGGACATCGGCGGCGCCCAGGCCGTCGGTATCTACGGCATCTGGGTTGACTGGAGGGGCAACGGACTGCCGGGCAACAGCCCCACCGTACCCGACCGCACCATTCGTTCCATCGTTGAGTTGAATCCAGCCGGAGCAGGATAGATGCCATGACCGGGCGCCAGGGACACCAGCGGCGCTACTACCTGTCCGACATCCCGCTGGAGGAAGCCCGGGACCGGTTTCATACCGCCCTGCGCCAGGCCGGGGCGCTGGAGCCCCGGACGGCGGAAAACGTGCCCCTTGCCCAGGCCCGGGGCCGCGTGACCGCCGGTCCCGTCTGGGCGGTCGCCTCATCCCCCCACTACGATGCCGCCGCCATGGACGGCATTGCCGTCCGGGCAGCCGACACAACCGGGGCTACCGAAACCGCCCCCGTCTCCCTCACGGTCGGCGGCACGGCCATCGGCACGGCCATCGGCACAGTCAGTGACGCAGAAACGAGCAATGCGGCAGCCGGCGGCGGTGAACCCCAGGCGGTTTGGGTCAATACCGGCGACCCCATGCCGGCCGGCCTGGACGCCGTCATAATGATTGAGAACCTGCACCAGGTTGGCGACGACCACGTAAGCATCATGGCTCCCGTCGCCCCCTGGCAGCACGTCCGCCCGCTGGGGGAGGACATTGTCGCCACCGAACTGGTCCTCCCCGAGAACCACCGGCTCGCCGCCGCCGACCTGGGCGCCTGCGCCGCCGCCGGCCTCAGCCGTGTGCCGGTCCGCCGTCGCCCCAGGGTAACCATTATCCCCACCGGCAACGAGTTGGTGCCGGTGGGCAGCGAACTCAAACCCGGCGATATTATCGAGTTCAACTCGCTGATGCTCTCGGGCCTGCTGGAGGAATGGGGCGCGGCGCCTTCCGTAACACCCCCGGTTCCCGATGTCTTCACGGCCATACGGGATGCTGCCATAGCAGCCCTGGACTCCAGCGACCTCGTCGTCATCAACGCCGGGTCTTCTGCCGGCTCCGAGGACTACACCGCCCTGGTGGTCGAGGAACTGGGACAATTGCTGGTCCACGGCGTGGCCATCCGGCCGGGTCATCCGGTGGTGCTGGGAGTGGCCCGGGACAAGCCGCTGGTGGGCATCCCCGGCTATCCAGTATCCGCCATGCTCACCGCCGAGCTGCTTCTGAAGCCCCTGATTGAGCAATGGCTGGGCCAGGCGGGAAGCAGCCGGCGGCCGGTCGTCCACGCCAATATAACCCGCAAGGTGGTATCCCCGACCGGGGAGGACGAGTTCCTGCGGGTTAAGCTGGGCCGGGTGGGAGAGAAGATGGTGGCGACCCCCGTCCAGCGGGGAGCGGGGGTGATAATGTCCCTGGTCAGGGCCGACGGAATGGTCAGGATACCCCGATTTTCCGAGGGCCTCGATGCCGGTTCCGATGTTGACGTGGAGCTGCTCCGCCCCCTGTCCGAGGTGGAAAATACCGTCGTCGCCATCGGCAGCCACGACCTCACCCTGGACCTCATGTCCAGTTTCCTGCGCCGCCTTCCTGCCGGCTTGAGCCCTCCCAGCGTCAACCTCTCCTCTTCCCACGTCGGTTCCCTCGGAGGACTGATTGCCCTCCGCCGGGGCGAGGCCCACCTGGCCGGCTCCCATCTGCTGGATGAGGATACCGGCGAGTACAACGTCTCTTACATTCGCCGCTACCTGGGTGACGTGCCGGTGGCCCTGGTAAACCTGGTGGGAAGGGTGCAGGGTCTGATCGTCAGGCCGGGAAATCCCATGGGTATCGCGGCCCTGTCCGATCTCCTGCGGCGGGACATCTCCTTCGTCAACCGGCAACGCGGTTCGGGAACCAGGGTGCTGCTGGACTACAAGCTCAAGGAATTGGGGGCTTCGCCTCAAGAGTTACGCGGCTATGAACGGGAGGAGTACAGCCACCTGGCCGTGGCGGCGGCGGTCAACGGCGGTTCCGCCGACGTGGGACTGGGCATTCTCAGCGCAGCCAGGGCCCTGGGCCTGGACTTCATCCCCCTGCTGAACGAGCAATACGACCTGGTAATACCTCTTGTCCATTACGAGAGTGACTTGCTGCGTCCCCTGCTGGACCTGCTGGCCAATCCGGAATTTCGAAAAGCCGTGAACGACCTGGGGGGCTACGATACTACGAACATGGGCAGGCTCCAGGAGAAAATCGGGTAGGAGTCCTCTAATTAAGTCCCTTCCCCCTCGATGGGGGAAGGTGAGGATGGGGGTGGATAGCTTGTGAACGACCATTTCCCCCTCACCCTCTCCCCTGGTGGGAGAGGGGACTTATTCAGACCTTCCTTAGGTTACCGTTCAGAGTTGAGGGCGTTGATCAGGGAAAGCCAGTCGTTCCCGCGCAGGCGCGAACCTCGAACTTGGGCCAAAGGATGAGGAGTTTTGAAACAGCCGGCCCGTCGGACATTTAGAGCCCCGGCCGCATGTGCCGCTGGATGTTTACTGGGAGTTGGCCAACACCTCTTCCACGGAACCTTCCATGGGATTGTCACCACCAAACGCGGCCCCCACGGTGCCATTCTCAAACTTGGCCAGCGCCAGGTCATAGACGGTCTGCGGGAAGGGAATGTACCCGACTTCCGCTGCCAGGGCCTGACCGTACTCGCCCAGGTAGTAACGGATGAACTCAGCGATGTGCGGGGTATCGGCCGCGTCCTTCCTTACGTAGATGAACATGGGTCTTGACAGCGGCGAGTAGGTCCCCTGGTTGATGTTGGCGTCCGTGGGAAGTACGCATCCGTTGCCTCCGTTTATCTCCACCGCCTTCAGCCGGTCCGCGTTCTCCACGTAATAGGCGTATCCCAGGTACCCCACCCCGTGCTTGCCGCCGGACACCCCCTGGACGATCAGGTTGTCGTCTTCACTGGCGGTGAAGTCGCCTCGGGATGCCCCGGGATCTCCACTCACCGTATCCGTAAAGTAGTCAAAGGTACCCGAGTCCACCCCCGGCGCGTACATGTCCATCTCTTCCGCCGGCCAGCCCGGCCGTACCTGGTTCCACTGCGTAACCGTCTCTTCCGCCGCAGGCCCCCACATCCGGTCCAGCTCCTCGATGGTCATGCACTGTACCCAGTCGTTCTCCTTGTTCACGATTACCGTCAGCCCGTCTACGGCTACCGGAATTTCGATGTACTCCACTCCGCCATCTTCACACAGGGCAACCTCTTCCGGCTTAATGGGGCGGGAAGCGTCGGAAATCTGGGTCTCACCGTTGCAGAACTTCTTGAAACCGCCGCCGGTACCGGAGACACCCACCGTTACCCGCACCTCGCCGTTGGTCAGCTTGCCAAACTCCTCGGCCACCGCCTCCGTTATGGGAAACACCGTGCTCGACCCGTCCACGTCAATGTCCCCGGATAGCGAGGCATAGGCGCTGGAGTTTGCGGCATCCCCGGTAGAAGATATGGTTACCTCAGCGGAAGTATCCGGCTGGCCGGCCGACCCACAGGCCACGAGGACCATGGACATAACCATAGCCCCAAGAATTAAGGGAATGGTCCAGCCCTTGAAACTCGAACATGGGGATTTCTCAGAAGCCATTGTTCCTCCTGTCTATGTCGGCCCTGCCTTTGCTAACATTTTACCGGCGACGGGTTCGTCGGCGGCCTTTATCCGCCAAACCTTGACTTGATATGAGTGTGGACCGGGTTGGAAGTTTCCAGATAATTACTGCGTGGGAAGCACAATCCGGTCCCGCCGAGTGTTCGCCACTAAGCCTATGGTCGGTCTGTCAACGAGCAATTAGATGGAAATTAAGGCCCGTTTAAGGTCGAGTTAATAGTTGGTTAAACGGTCTGTTAGAGTCGGATTTACCGCAACCTGATGCCTTCTACTAGTGTATCCTTTATATTGGAGCCGCATTTTTCGGCAAGTTAGGTCACGACGAACGCAACCCGAGGTAATTTGCTGATTCCCCTGTTAAAGCGGTCCCTGGCCGAGATGACTGGCACCTTCGGCATGGTGTTTGCCGGCGCCGGCGCCATCATGATTGATGAGTTGTCCGGCGGGAAGGTTACCCACCTGGGCGTTGGCATTACTTTCGGGCTGATAGTGGCCGCCATGATTTTTACCTTCGGCACTATTTCCGGCGCCCACATCAATCCGGCGGTAACGTTGGCCTTCGCCCTCACCCGACGCATCAGTTGGACTGTGGCCGCCAGCTACGTGCCGGCCCAGCTGGCTGGGGCGGTCCTGGCCAGCCTGGTGCTTTTCCAACTCCTGGGGCCGGCAGCCAATATGGGAGCCACCTTGCCTTCCGGCAGCGTCGAGCAGTCCCTGGGCCTGGAAATAATCCTTACCTTCATCTTGATGGCGACAATAATGTCCATCAGCCTTGAACCCAGAATTGCGGGGCCCGTGGCCGCCCTGGCCATTGGCGGAACCGTGGGGCTGGAGGCCATCTTTGCCGGCCCCATCTCGGGAGCGTCCATGAACCCGGCCAGGTCACTGGGTCCGGCGCTGGTGGGGTGGCATTGGCACGGACACTGGGCTTACTGGCTGGGCCCCATTTCAGGCGCGGCCCTGGGAGCGTTTCTGGTTTGCTGGCTCAAGGGCGTCCGGGTCTTCGCGGAAGTCGCCAGCAAAGAGCCCCAACCCGACCAGGCCGGAAACCGGCAGACACCTGCAAGGCCGGAAAGAGACCAACCCCTGGAGCAGACCGAAGGAGATTGAGGCGGGAAAACATCCCATGTAACGCAGGGACAGTTCGCCGATTTCTTCCACCTGCCAGTTGCCTTGCCCACGGCTGGATGGTCTGGAGCAGGAACGGCCCCGGGCTCCGAAAAGTCCTCTGGATAGCATTTCAGCGTGGAATGCCCATCTCGTGCAGGTATTTCTTCGGTACGCTCTTCAGCAGGGAGGATTCGGCTGGCCTGGAGTGCCAAAGTCGCCGTTGGGCAGGGTCTCCGAAGACCTGCACCATCTCCCCTTGTCATCGTTGGCGTCCGCGTCCAGGAACATGGGGTCCAGCGAAATTGAGGCCCCCGGAAAAACCAGGTCGATGTTATACTCCACCCGGTCAACTACCCGGCCCTCAGGGTCAACCAGTTCTATCACATCCCCGTCATTGGTCAGGTTGATTCCCTCGTATTCGTAACCCGTGGCTACGCCCCCGTTCTCGCTGGAATCAGAGTTGCGCCCCAGGACCAGGTAGCCGCCGGGCGGCGCCGCTACTTTGCCATCAATCCGATGACTATCATCTTCCCCATCCCTGATGCTCCACCCCTGCAGATTTACGGCCACTTCGTCATCCGGGTTGTAAACCTCGAACCATTCCCCGGCAGCGTCCCTGACCGAAGCCGGATCGGCCATGATTTCGGTAATCACCAGGGGACCGGAGGAGTTATAACTCTCACTGCCTTCCGAGGTTTCCGCCGCCATATCCCCCGGCATTGCCTCCGGCCCCTCCGTGGCATCGCCAAGCCGGGCCAGGGCAGCTTCAAACTCAACCTGGCTGGCTCCATCACCGATACTTATGGGGGCGTCGCACTTCGAAAGCATTTCTTCCAGGGCCGACCACTCGGCCGCCGTAGCAGTCAGTCCCCATGCAGCCTTGACCCCAATCCACTGCAGCGCGTAAAGGCAGTGGTAAGACTCATCCGGGGGTTGCCACTCCTCCGGGCCCCTGGCCCCCTTGGCCCGGTTCTCCCCCTTGTAAACGGCCACCAGGTGATAGTTCGCCTCCATGCTGTTGGCGTAGTCCTCCTTTCGCTCGGCGTCCCACCGCCAGCCGCCCGACAGGTGGGCGTTCTTCAGGGGCACCAGGTGGTCAATATCCAGCTCGGCGGCATCACTGAAGCGCCGGCCGGTATACAGGCCCGACCAGCTGCCGGCAATCACGCGGCAGCCGCGGTCAGAGGCAAAAGCGGTGGCCGCCGAAGACTCGGCAATAAGCACTTCAGCCCGCGTATCCTGGCAATCGCCGTCAACATCAACCCAGTGTTTCCAGTCCATTCGGGAATAGGTGGGCAAATCCCCCGCTGGCTCGGCAACGCGCAGACGGGGCGCCGCAATGGGGGCAGCCGTGTCCGGTGGGACTTCAGGAAGACCCATGGTGGCAGCCGGCATTGGGGGAACGGTGGCAGGCTGCGGAACGGGAGTGGCCGTATTGGGAGTAGCTGTATTGTGCGGTGTCGCTTCCGGCCCCTTCTCCGCAGAACCACCGGTGAAGCTCACCTCGGGCACGGACGGAATATCGGGCAGGTCGGGCCCGTCGCCGACGGAATCGCAGCCCGTTAACATGCCGGCGAAAATCAGGACTGCGGCGACAGCGATAAACCGGCATGGCAAGGCAATACGGTGTGCGTACCACCGAAACCTGAGCCGCATCTCCAGGTCCAAAACCAGCTTCCCCATATCCCTTCCTCCCAATCCCACTGCCGATTGTTCCTTTGCACGACCCTCTTGCAATAGATTTTACCTGCTATCCTCCAGGTTTCAATTGAGTCGGACTCCACGGCCGGTCAGTGCGCCTGGAAGGACAGAACGCCCAACAAAAAGGTCAAGTCGTCCTGAGCTTGCCGAAGGACCTGAAAACTGTCATTTCAGAACGGTAACGGGTCAGAAGCCCGTTTGCGGAGAAGCCTGTTTGTGGAATGGAACCAGGATCATTCGCTTCACTCAGGTGGGCGGGCTTGGGCACTCGGGATCGCATTGTTTTAAGGCGCGTAGGCTTTGGGCTCCGAAGCGATTGCCCACTAATGCACTGCCATTCTCGTAGGACATGGGCAGTGGAAAATCGGAAATCCAGGTTGCCAGGGAGCGGCAAGCAAGTGGAATGGGGCAGGCCCTTCCTTAGCCGACGCCGGGGCTGGCCGCTGGAATGGTGAAGGTAAAGGAGCAGCCCTCGCCCTCCCTGCTCTGCACGGAAATCTGGCCGCCGTGGGCCTCCACCAGCTGCTTGACGATGGCCAGGCCCAGGCCCGTGCCGCTGTCGCGCCGCGACCGGTTTACCTTGTAGAAGCGCTCGAAAAGGTGGGGCAGATGTTGGGGCGCCACGCCCACGCCCGTGTCCGTCAGGTCAACTTGCACGAAATCCCCGGCGGGCTGGGCCAGGATGCGGATTTCTCCTCCCTGCGGCGTAAACTTCAGGGCATTTTCCACCAGATTCACGAAAACCTGGGTCAGTTTCTCCCCGTCGGCCAACACCAGGGGTAACTCAGGCTCCACCGAAACGCTCAGCGAAACCTCCTGCTGCGCCGCCGCATCGCCGAACCGGCTCTGCACTCCTACTATCAGGGACTCCAGCGGTGTTGGTTCAGCTTCAATGCTGAATTGCCCACTCTCCATCCGCGACAATTCCAGCAAGCCGTCAACCAGCCCGTTGATGCGGTTCACATCCCCCCGCATACGGGCCAAAAAGTCCAGGGCCACCGGCGGCTCGTTCACCGCACCGGACTCCAGGGTCTCCACCATGGCTTGGATGGACGCCATGGGATTGCGCAGTTCGTGGGATACATTGCTCACGAACTCCTTTTGGCTGGTCTCCACCTGCCGCATGCGGGTCAGATCGTGCATGGTAAGCAGCACGCCGCCGTTGTTCTCCAGGGGTGTGGCAATGGCGCTCAGGTACCTTCGGGGCGTGAGTAGAGATACCTCAACCTGCTGCCGGGCTTTTTCCGACTGGCAACCGGCGATTACCTGGTGAATCTCATTGTCGCGGACCAGCTCTACCAGGCGTGTTCCGGTTGCGGCTTCCTGCCTTATGCCCAGCAGTTCCCGGGCCGCCGGATTCAGCAGCGATACCTGTCCTGCGGGCTCGACCACAATCACGCCGTCGGCCATGGTATCCAGGACTGCAGACAGCGTGTCCCGCTCCGAGGAGAGGTGCATAATGGCCGCCCCTACCGTATCAGCCATCCGGTTAAAGGCCTCAGTCAGGGGCTGGGTCTCCGTATTTTCAGTCGGCGGAATCCGGTTACCGTAGTCTCCTCCCTCCAGTCGCTGCATCCCTTCGATAAGGTCGCCTTGTGACCGCTGGGCACGGGAAGAGTGACGGGCTATCAGCCAGATTGCTGACAGGGCGAGCGCCCCTATTGCCAGGCCCCAGGCCGCAATCCAGTAGAAATCCGGGTCAACGCCCGGGGCCGGTTGAGGCGGGGGAGTTTCCAGCTTGACTACACCGATGACTTCTCCTTCTTCCAGTACGGGAGCGGCGGTGTAAATCGCCTGGGAAGGGTAGGAGTGAAATATCGCTGCGAAGGCGGTTGCCACATGGCCCAGGCGAGCTCTCAGGAGAAGGTTATCGGACTGAAAGTCGTACACGACAGGCGACTCACCATTGCCTGACCGCAAGTCCGAATGACTGTCGGCCAGCGCCTCGCCGGAGGCGGCGATAATAATAACCCGGCTTCCGGTCCAACGGCTCAGAAAAGCGCCAAGTTCCTGAAAGGACGCAAAGTTTGAGGACGAGTCCGGGGAGGCAAGGTAGTTAGCGATCAGGGTGGCGGCAGCCTCGGCTTCCTTTTCCTTCAAGGGTTGCAGTTCCGCCAGTTCATCCAGATCGGGCTCCGGCGGGGGACTAAACAAAAAGAAGAGCAGGGGAAACAGAGTTGCGAGGATAATCGCCGCAAAAACAGCCGAGACACGAAAGGTAAAGGAGCGGTGAAATCTCATCCGTCCAACCGGTAGCCAACTCCTCTGATGGTAACAATGCAGCGAGCGGTGGAGGGGTCGGCCTGGAGCTTTTCCCTCAGCCAGCTGATATAGACATCCACCGTCCTGGTCTGCCCGATGTAGTCATACCCCCAGACCTTCTCCAGAATCTGGTCGCGGGTGAATGCCCGGCCCTTGTTGGAAGCCAGCAGGGCCAGCAGGTCAAACTCCTTGGGCTTCAGGCTCAACGGCCGACCCGCCAGCCGCGCCTCGTGGCTGTTCAGGTCAATCTCCAGGGCGCCTATTCGGTGGCTGGGACGCTCGCCGGCTACCCCCTGATCGTCTTTCAGGTACTTGGTTCGGCGCAGCGTATTTCGCACCCTGGCAACCAGTTCCCGGATGCTGAAGGGCTTGGTGATGTAGTCGTCCGCGCCCAGCTCCAGCCCGACCACCCGGTCAACTTCCTCGCCCTTGGCAGTCAGCATCAGGATGGGCACTTCCGACTCCCGGCGCAGGATCCGGCAAATCTCGAATCCGTCCAGGGTGGGCAGCATGATATCAAGGAGAATGAGTGAGGGATTGAGCTTACGGGCCATTTCCAGGCCCTCGCCGCCGTCGGAAGCGGTATGGACCTGGTAGCCTTCCCGCTCCAGGTTGTATCGCAGGGCTTCCAGGAGATTCTCTTCGTCCTCTACGACGAGCACTGAACGATCCGGCACAAGACCCTCCGGCGTAGAACCCTCCGGCGTAGAACCCTCCGGCGTAGAACCCGCCAGCGCAGAACCCTCAATTGCAACGCTACTTCCGGTGGATGCGTCAATCACCTGACGCCATTGCCGAGTTCCAGGTCGGGCCCGGGCCCTCGGCTCTCAACGAGCATTATAGCAACTGTTTCATCTTATGACAGGGCTGACAAGACGCGCCACCGGCAGAAACCCGACAGGCCAAACCGGTAAACAAAAAGGGGACAACGTTGTCGTTGTCCCTCTCCTAGTCGGCGGAAAGAGCCAGTTCCGCGCTCTCCACGTCCGGTAATGAGTTTTTCAACGTCAGCAAGGAGAAGCGGTTCACCTCCCTCAGGCCGGCCCACGAGATTACCAGGGTCTCGTCATACTCGATTGACACCGACCAGGGACTGTAAACATCGCGATATGCGTGGTGGGGAGCGGCGCTTCGACCCAGGGCGAGAAACCGGTTTTCGGGGGCATTCTCCCGCAGCCAGGCATGAGAAAAGACGCTCTCAGCGCCATCTTCCCATACGATGACCAGCGCCTCATCTTCCCTGATTATCTTAGAAACCGGCGCCTCACGTTCAGAAATCATACCAATCCCTTTTCAAATCCGATTTTCACCAACCACAATTAGAGGATATGGTGAGGGTATTAATCCGGCATTACGAAAGGGTTAAAAGTTAATTTCCTCAATGTTAACAATATGTAAAACAGCAAACGAGGCTTGCCGCGAAGGAGGGAATCTCTGGGCCCTGGCGAGGTTCCTGCCTTGGCAGAAACGACGAGACCTCCCCACACATTTCATGCGACTGCCCAGCTTTCGGAGCAAACGCGTGTTGACGGTGGGTTTGGCCGTTGCTAAACTTGGAATCCCCCGGGGCGGTTAGCTCAGTTGGTTAGAGCACTTGCTCGACACGCAAGAGGCCAGTGGTTCGAGTCCACTACCGCCCACCACTCACTTTCACCCACCTGGAATCCGGAATGGCCGGGCTGCATCCGCGTCCCAGGCGGGATAGCCTGATCGGACGTGGTTACGTCTGCATTATCTGTATAAGGTTGCCGCAGGTATCGTCAAAGACCGCAATGGTGACGTTGCCCATTTCTGTAGGCTCCATCGTAAAAGCAACGCCCAGTGACTTCAGTTTCTCATGCTCTGCCTGGATGTCCATAACGCTGAAGGACGCCGCCGGGATGCCTTGGTCAAATATGCCTTTCTGATATTCCTGTGCTACCGGGTTTTCATTTGGTTCAAGCAGAAGCTCGGTCCCATCCGGGTCATCGGGCGAGACTACGGTAAGCCACTTGAACTCCCCCACCGGGACGTCATGCTTCTTCACAAAGCCGAGGGTCTCAGTGTAAAACCTCAGAGCCTCGTCCTGGTTACTTACGAAAACGCCGGTCAGTGTAATGCGCATATCTGGTCTCCTGATCTTTTCATAGTGTCACTTGAGCCATCGGTTCACGACAGACCTGAGGGGTTCATCGTTGAAGACAAGCATCCGATATTTGCCGCGCTTCTCTGAGCTTACGAGCCCCGCTTGTTCCAGGACATCAATGTGCTTGGCTAACGCCTGTCGGGAGATGGCGATTTCGTGTCGCATTATCAGGCGCGCCGTGAGCTCGTAAAGCGTCTGCTCCTTGCGCTCAGAGAGCTCGTCGAGCATCAGCCTCCGTGTTGGGTCCGCCAGCGCCTTGAAAACCAGGTCTCTCTGCATGCACGCCTACCATACGCAACCAACTAGTTGCATGTCAAGGGGGCAGTTCTCCAGGCTGGCAGGAGCCAAATCCCCAGCCATTTGCAGGAGTCGGTGAAGGCCAGAAACCGGCTGAGTTGGATTCGAAAAGCCTCAAATCCGGTGGGCGGAGTCTCGTGAATCACAATCCGGGGCTGTTAGGCGCATTGTTCAGATAACGAACTCCCAGCGAAACCTGCGCAAACCGGCACACCTTAGCCCACCATTCACCCTCATTATGGCGCCCGTTACTCCCACTTCTCCTTGTGCAGGTTGTTCCGCCTCCTCTCAACTCCTTTACTTACACCCTCCAGGAACTCTTCCCAAGTGAACGGGCCAAGGAGAATGGGCCCTGGAGCTTCCTTACCCGTTCAGGGCAGGAATTATATGGTTGCCGAAGGCCCGCACCTCCGCCTCCGGGGGCGCGAAAGTCAGGCAGGGCATCAGGTAAAGCTGGGTAACGCCATGCTCGGCCATCTGCCGGATGCGTTCAGTGCAGTGTTCCGGCGTGCCGATAAGACCCATGGCGTCGCAAAGCTGCCCGTTCACCTCATCGCTTACGAAACTCGTCAGGTCAATGGCCTCCTCCCAGTTGGGCGCATGGCCCAGGTCGGGATAAACGTCCCGAACCGCCTGGGGTATCTCGTAGTCGGGAATGTCAAACCCCGAATAGGGCAGCCAGTTGGGTCCGCCCCACATTAGTCCCCAGTGGACCGACACGGGCCTGGCCAGGCGGCGGGCTTCCTCGTTGGAATCTGCCACGCAGGTCCTCACCGCAAAGATAACCTCCAGGTCATCCAGTGTGCGGCCGCTCCTCTTCGCTCCGGCCTCCAAATGTTCCAGCGCCCGCTCCACGATTCCCGGTGTATATCCCACCAGCAGCAGGGCGCCGTCGGCTATCTCCCCGGCCAGCTGCAGCGAGCGGGGGCCGGAGGCCGCCATCAGCACCGGAACGCCCTGGCCGCCATCGCTGCCGGCAAAGTCCAGCCGATTGGTCATGTCGCCATAGCTGACCGAATCCCCCGCCAGCAACGCCTTAACCTCGGTGATGCAGCGTCGCATCTGACGCAGCGTTGCGGGGCGTCGCCCTATGGTGCTCGCCGAAGTGTAACCCGTGCCGATGATAAACCTGGTCCTGCCCGGGGCGATTTCGGCCACGGTCTGGGCAGCGCCCGCCAGCACCGAGGGCAGGCGCCCGAAGGGGTTGGTGACTGCCGGAAAGAGCCGCAGGGTGCTGGTGGCGCTGGCTGCCAGGCCCATGGTCACAAAGGTGTCGCGGCAAATCATCTGGCTGTCCAGGATGCCGGCTCCGTCAAAGCCGGCTGCTTCAATGTTTCGGATCATTTCCAGCAATTCGGGCATGGGAGAGGTGCCTGGGACACGCATGGAAATACGAATCGATTCTGCCACGGAATTTACCCTCCTGGACTGACCTGTTTTGAATCGGTTGCTCAGCCCTGTGCCGTCACTCCACCAGAATTTAGCAGGAGCCCGGCCAATATGCCATAGAAGATGCCTTGAGGTAGCGTTTCGATTCAGATGTTTTATACCTGGCAGGGGCGGGTTTGAAACCCGCCCTGACTACATTTCGGCCGTTCTGCCTGCGCGAAACCGCCTTGAATGCAACGCTACCTGCCGTAGAAGCCAATGGTGGGAGATGTCGCCTTGAGACCGGTCGTCCCCCCGGCTTGGACGCGAATCTTCAACAGCCTACTGACAGTTGCCCATTGTTTCCGAAAGGAGACGTTGGATACACTGACCGCAATGTGACTACTCTAAATCCTAAGTTTGCTCAAGGTTGAGGAATTATTATGGCTTTGCTCCGGTCTGCCGGCCCCTACGTCTGGGTAAGCTGGATTAACAAACTCCTGGTGGGCGAGGCCGCCTGTGAGTGGGGAGCCTGGTTCAAGGCCCAGCACGAAGGCCATTCCTGGGAAAAAGTCCCCTCCGATTTCGACCAGGTCCAGTGGCTTCTCAAGCACGTGGAACTACTGGAGCAAACCCGCATGTACTACGAGAGGCAGGGCTACATGGTCACTCTGGATTCCCAGAACTCCTTCGTGCTGCGGGGCCATACCGCCACCCTGGCCGGCAAGCCGGACCTGGTGGCAACCCGCGACAACGAAGTGGTGGTGGTGGACGTTAAGGTCGGACAGACCAACCCCGCCAATACCGCCCAGGTGATGCTGTACCTGTACGCCCTGCCCCGGGCCTTTAAGACCAGGTTCGAGGGTACAATCATGTCGGGCCAGGTGGTGTACCCTGAGGGTCCTGTGGAAGTTCCCGGCGAGGCGGTTGACGAGAGCTTTGTATCTGCCGTGGGAACCCTCATGCGCCGGTTGGGCAACTCCCTTCCCCCAAGGAAAGTACCCAGCTGGGCCGAGTGCCGCTACTGTTCCATAGGGCCGCGGGACTGCCTGAGCCGAGTGGAAGCGGAAGAAACCCCGATGACCGGAATAACCGAAGACTTTTAGTAGGCCATTTCAATATTCCTTCCCCATCAAAGGGGAAGGTCAGGATGGGGGTGATTGTTCGAAGCCAGGCCGTCGGGAGTCGGATGAGGGAGACATTGGACATTCCCTGGAGTTATTATTGCTCCAACCTGATCGCACGCCAAATCCGACAGGGGCTTCATGATTTACACCGCCAGCTATTACGACCCGCAGGACTGGGTTGGGCAGGCCTTCCGCGTATCCCGCGCCCACCCGCGCGGGCGCCGCACCCAGTGGGAAACCATGACTTCCCTGTATCCTCCCCTGGATCTTTTGCGCGCCTACCAGGCCGGAGAACTGGATTTTCCTTCCCTGGCCCGGGAATACCGTAAAAACCTGGACCAAAAGGCGCTGGTTGACTTCCGGCTGCGGCGGTGGATGGAACAGCTGCCCGACATGGGGAATATTACCCTGCTCTGCTTTGAGCGTGGCGACGAGCCCTGTCACCGGAGGGTGGCGGCGCAATGGCTGTGCGACCACATTCCCCAATTACGGACGGGAAACCTCAAGTAGCGGTAAAAACTTGCTGCGACAGGGTTATCCCGAGACCGGCCTTGGCCGGCACAACCGCCACGGAGTTGCGGCCTTCCGGCCTTCTGTTCCACCCCAGCAAGGTAGTTTCCTAACCCGTTGGGGCGGTTCGCTAACCGCCCCTACCCGTGGCCTTAAAATCTGTTACAACTCAGGACCACCGGAATCCGAAAGCCGCTACCGTAGTCAGGGCAATCGCATTATGGTTATCGTCTTTCTGAGCGAAGCCGAAGAATCTAAACTCCATCCCACAAGCCAGCTTTCGAGACCGTAATGGGTTTGAAGGGTAGGATTTCAGGCCCTTCGGCAGACTCAGGCGTCCGTCCGCCCCGGCGGATCCTTGGCGGGGCGACAGTCTTCCCACCTGCAATTAGTTGCCAGCTATGGACTGAATTTTAAATGCGATTGCTTGGTTAACGGATTCCTGCCAATTCCCCGAACTGGAAATGTCTTGTATAATTTATTGCACTACCCGGCCAGACTCACTCCGGTCTCGGTGCAGTTGTCCTGGTTCAGTTAATCAGTTTCAGCAAGCGGGGGAAATATGCCTGACCGCTATCAGGACGAAATCGAGGAAATTCTAAAGGGCATTGAAGACGATGAGCCGGCTCGTCCGGCGCGCCGTACCCAGCCTATAATAGACGACCTGCCCCGTTCGGCCCCGGAGGAAGGTCCCAGGCATCGCGCGCCAGCCGACGACCGGGGTCCGGCCAAGTCGCGCTGGCAAGCCGTAACTCCGGCCAAGGTTGCCCTGGTGGCCTTCGTGGTTCTCGTCCTGGGGCTGGCCTTTCAGTCAGCCGGCTTCGGGCTGCTTATCTGGCTGGGTCTCCTGGGCCTGGCCGGAGCATACCTCCTGTTCTTTATACGGCCCCGTCGGGTGAATCGGGACAAGCATTGGCGCGGCCGTTCCATAGAATCCCAGGGCCCGTCCCATTGGCAAAGGCTCAAGCGCTGGTTCAACGAATGACTACCCACCACAACGATAAAGCGTGACAGACTCCCCAGGCTGCGGACCCGGGGAGTTTTCTTTTCCCTGGGTCTCTTCATTTTCCGTGGGCCTTTTCATTTTCCGCTCATGGTGAGCTTGTCGAACCACGGCATGGGCTGGGGCGTCCTTCGACAGGCTCAGGATGAGCGGGAATCGGAGAATGGCAATACCCTGTTTCGTTATTCCCCAGCTCATAGACAACCCGCCTGCCCGTGAACCCGTCGGGGAATGCGGCGGCATGGACGCGGTTCAGTTCCTCCCGAGTCCCCAGCCAGAGCAGGTGTGTCGGGCAGCGGCAGTCCGAAGAACCGAACCCGCGAACCGCTACCTCACCGCCCAAGGTCGCAATTCTTTCCGACCAGGTACATTCCAGACGTTGGCTCCCCTCTTGCCACCACACCTCCAGAATCCTGGCTTCCCCAACCAGGTAGTCAATGTGCCAGTGGAGTTTCTTCTCAGGTCGAAGATGCCTGTTGATTCGGGCTTCCAGGCCATTCAGGGCGCTCCCGCAATAAAGATAATGGCCGGCGGGGAAATCGAAGGTCCCCTTCCGGCCAATAGTGAGTCGCCTTGGACGGTCCAGGAAAACTGACAGAAGGTAACTGCCCTTCATACCATCACCCTGCCGTCACCTTCCCAGTTCAGCGCCTTTCATCAGCCCGAAAACGCCTGTTTGAACTCCTCAATGGCCTTGATGTGGGCATCCGGTCCGGGCAGTCCGGCCCGCATGGTGTTTATGGAAAGATGCGTAGCCCCGGCCTCTGCCCAGGCTTCCGCCGTCCGATTCCAGGCATCGGCTCCGTCGGCGTAATTCAGCCGCGCTTCTATGCCGATGTTAACCGGATCCCTTCCCGCCGTCTGCGCGGCCTCCTTCATCTGGCCTATCCTTTCCTGGCCTTCGCTATCCGGTTGGAACTGCGGGAACCATCCGTCTCCCAGCCGCCCGATGCGGTCAACCACTCTGTCCGCGCCGCCGCCGAACCACACTGGGATGGGCTGCTGGACCGGCAGGGGATTAATGCCGGCGTGGGTGACCTTATGGTATCGCCCATCGAAATTGACGATATCCTGGGTCCACAGGGCCCGCATCAACTCAATCTGTTCCTCGCAGCGTCGTCCCCGGTTGCGAAAGCTCTCCCCCAGCGCCTCGTATTCCACGTCATTCCATCCCACGCCTATGCCCAGGCGCAGCCGCCCTCCGGTCAGCACGTCCACCGCCGCGGCCTGCTTGGCCACCAGGGCCGCCTGCCGCTGGGGCAGTATGAGAATACCGGTGGTCATTTGCAATTTCTCGGTAATGCCGGCCAGGTAGCCAAACAGGACGAAAGGCTCGTGGAAAGTATCTACGTGACTGTATGGCCGGTTCCATTCAGCCCGCTTGCTGGCATCCGCGCCAAGAACATGGTCAAAAACCAACAGATGCTCATAGCCCAGGGACTCGGCCGCCTGGGCATAATCCCGAACAGCCCCGGGGTCGGAGCCAATTTCAGTCTGGGGAAAAACAACGCCTAGCTGCATGGTGGCGCCTCCTTACATTGCCGGTTGAATTCGTCGGCTGAACTGTTAGTGCAGAGTGTATCTGCGAGGGAAGATAATGACAACAACCTTTGCTTGGCAGGGCAATCGCATTAGGTTTATCGTCATTCCGAGCGAAGTCGAAGAATCTAAACTCCATCCCACAATCCAGCTTTCGAGCCCGTAATGGGTATGAAGGGCAGGATTTCAGCCCCTTCGGCAGGCTCAGGCGTCCGTCCGCCACGGCGGACACATGGCGGGGCGACAGTCTTTCCACTTGTGAATAGTTGCCAGCTATGGCCTGAATCTAAAATGCCATTGCCCTGCTTCCCTTGGGACGCAAGTTGACCTCCGGATACCTTCATCGTAATCTGGACGTCGGGGATGAATACATTTGCCCCGATGCTATGACAAAGTTAAGGAACATCAGATGCCCCTGGAAGCGGTGACCCTCGAGTTTCTACTGCTCAGCGACCACGCCGAAGTGATAAACGGCAAGCTGTACATGATGGGCGCGGGATATGACCGCCGTAATATTGCCGACATCAATGAATCAGTGACCCTGAGGGCAGTCGTTAGTGTGCTGGTTCCCTGGAATTTGACCAACCAGACCCATTCGGTAAAGCTTCGGATCGAAACTGAAGATGGGGTAACGCTGGGGCAGGAAGTTCAGGGTAATCTCAACGTGGGTCGTGGGGTTGAAGCCATTTCCGGCCAGATGTTCAGGGTAATGGCAGTCATCAACTTTACGCTGACACTGCCCCAATTGGGAGCCTACCGCGTCATCGCCACAATGGAAAGTGGAGAAAGCAAGTCCACGACCTTCTACGCCGTCAGTTCCGAAGCGTCCGCCAGGCAAAACCGGTGAAGAAAGGTTGTGAGGAAATGGCTGGGGATGGAGGGTTCGAACCTCCGCTTCCTGATCCAGAGTCAGGCGTCCTACCACTGGACTAATCCCCAGCGAAGCGGTGCGGCTGCCCGGTATCCAATGCCGGCTACAAGCGTCCGGCCACGGGGGCTGCCAGAAGCGTACAATCCAAGAAAAGTACAATCCATACTATTAAGCGTCAAGCTGACTGTCAAGTAAACCAGCCGCCCCGGCAAGCCTGCTGCCCCACCCTTGTCGGCAGCAAAATTGCACGGTAACCCTCGTCAGCGCGGCGAAAATACACCGGAAAAGGAGGTCTATCATGGCACGCCTGGAGGAATACGCAAACCGGTTCCGGTATGCCAGGCTTGAACGGGAGGACGGCATACTTCAGATGACCCTGCACAGCGACGGAGGGACCCTCCAGTGGGGAGCCGGTCCCCATACGGAATTGGTTGAGGTGTTTCATGCCGTAGGCACGGACCCCGAAACCAGGGTTGTAATCATGACCGGCGTGGGAGACGGATTCACCGGTCCCGCCGGCTCCAGCGACACCGTTCCCCGCCGCACTCCCGACCAATGGGATGGCACCTACTGGGAGGGCAAGCACCTGCTTGGCAACCTCCTCAACATCGAAGTGCCCGTAATCGCGGCGGTCAACGGGCCGGCTCTGCGCCACTCCGAACTCCCCCTGCTCAGTGACATTGTCTTGGCCGCGCCTCACACCACGTTTCAGGACTCTGGCCACTTCATGAGCGGACTCACCCCCGGCGACGGAATGCATATCATCTACCCCCTCCTGCTTGGCATGAATCGAGGCCGGTATTTCCTGTTGACGGGACAGCGACTGGATGCGGACCGCGCCCTGGAACTGGGCCTGGTGGCCGAAGTGTTGCCTCAGGAGGAACTGCTCCCCCGCGCCTGGGAGTTGGCCCGCCAACTGGCCCAACAACCCCGCCTTGTGCTCCGATACTCCCGCGCTTTGCTCACCCATAAATTGAAGCAGGAACTCCACGACCTGCTGGGATACGGCCTGGCGCTGGAGGGACTGGGCTCGGCACAAGACTACCTGGACCGAGGCCAGGGTCGCTGAGCCCGCTGGACGTGGAAGGTCCGCAATGTTCACGGCAGCCCGGCTGAAAGGATCGTCAGGGGTAAGCCGTCCGGGGCAGGATCGTCCAGGGTACCTAATTACCGGTTCCTGTTCGCCGGTCGGGGCCGCATTGCTGGAGCCGGAAGTCCCGCAGGCTTGAACTCGGCTTGCAAGGCATATTCTGTTGACTTGACCGAAAGATTGATGATAGAATTCGTCAACACTATTCACAATTCCGATAATGCCGTTTCATATTGGAGGATGGAGAGAACTGATGAAAAGGACACTCTTGCTGTTTGTTGCTTTAAGCGCGCTGGTTCTGGTTCTTGTTGGCTGCGGAGATAACTCAGCCCTGGAATCCGAGAACGCCGCCCTCAAAGCTGAAAACGAAAGCGTAAAGGCCGAGAATGAAGCGCTCAAGGGCCAGATTGAAGAAGGCATGGCCATGCTGGCAGCCGGCGAGATTTCCATGCAGATGGAAGGCGGCCGCCTGGACGCAGTCAAGGAACGTGGCAAGGTCATTTGCGCCAGCCGCGACGATGTGCCGGGCTACGGTGGTCTGGATGCCGCGGGTAATAACGTTGGCTTCGATATAGACCTCTGCCGCGCCTTGGCCACTGCGGTTCTGGGCGACCCCAACGCCATTGAAATCCGGCTGATTACCGCCGCAGAACGTGGCCCCACCATCCAGTCCGGCGAGGTTGACATGCTGGTCCGGACCGTCACCTGGACTACCTCCCGCGACGCCGGTTGGGGCAACTATGCCCAGACCATGTTCTACGACGGCCAGGGTTTCATGGTTCGCGCCGACTCGGGCATTACCGACGCCCTGGAGCTTAAGGACGCCACGGTCTGCGTGACCGCCGGTACCACCACGGAATTGAATCTCCAGGACTTCTCCTCACAGAACGGACTCAACCTCACTGTTTCCACCTTTGAAGATACGGACGCAGTGGTAGCTGCCTATGACGGCGAGCAGTGCGACTCCTTCACCAATGACAACTCCCAGTTGGCCGCTCTGCGGACTGCCCTGAGCAATCCCGCCGACCACGTCATTCTGCCCAACACCATCTCCGAAGAGCCCCTCGGCCCCGTGGTTCCCCACGGTGACGACCAGTGGTTCGACATCGTGAAGACGGTAATGGGAATCCTGATCTATGGTGAGGCCTACGGAGTCGAACAGGCCAGCGTCCCCTCCGCCGCCACCGGCGAAACCAAGGTGGACCGCCTGTTGGGGATCGAAGGTTCCTTCGGTCAGGAAGAATTGGGCCTCAGTGAAACCGTCGCCCAGGACGTGCTGAAGGCCGTCGGCAACTACGGCGAAATCTACGACCGCAACCTTGGACCCAGCGGCATCAATCTGCCTCGCGAGGGCGGACGCAACGCCCTGTGGGCCAACGCTCCCTGCGTGGACTGCCCCAAGGGTGGCCAGATCTACGCCGCGCCTTTGCGCTAGTCCGGTTAAACACCGGTTTCCACATCAATTTGGCAAACTTGGGGCGGGAAAATTCCCGCCCCATTCTTGTTGTCCGGCACAGGACCATCAGTATCCACTAAACCGATGCCAACCTGTGGGCAACTCGATTCTTGAAGTCGTACCGAAATAACAGCTCTCATAACTGCCCGCAGGAACCACTTGACTAATACGCCCTTCAATAACCGCTCATAGTGAGCCTAACAACCGCTCATGGTGAGCCTAACAGCCGCTCATGGTGAGCCTGTCGAACCACCGCGGGCTGGCGAAT
The DNA here is from genome assembly GCA_009840135.1 of Chloroflexota bacterium. Lineage (GTDB taxonomy): Bacteria > Chloroflexota > Dehalococcoidia > Lucifugimonadales > UBA3495 > Bin22. The sequence continues at coordinate 39,537 of VXOH01000051.1, forward strand.
ATCCTTCCCCGGCAGGCCTGTGGGTGAGCGGGTGCTCCACAAAAGTCTGCGCCTGTCCCGATAATCGAGAGATTTTGCCGACTGCTCACCATTGGGAAGAAAAGATTTCGGAAATGGGTTACAATCACTCCGTTGTGTTGCCCATTGATTCTCAATCCCCGGCAGCGGTTGTTGTTCGAGCCTGAGCAATAGTTTTCTTGCACCGATATGGTTAGTGCTTCTCGATACTTAACCTACCAGGGAATACCGGTCTGGCGTCACGTCCAGGTAATCCAGTGGACCGCCCAGATTGTATCCGGCATTCTGGTGGTGGCGCTGGTGGCCTGGTTCTTCACCAACATGGCCAACGCCATCCAGGACCGCGACATCCCCTACGGTTTCAGCTTCCTTGCCCGCGAGTACCAGACCCCCATAGGCGAGCACTTCATCCCCTACGAATCCTCGGATACTTTTCTCTACGCCATCATAGTGGGCTTCACCAATACCGCCTTGGTTGCGGTCTTCGGTGTCGTGTTGGCCACCGCTCTGGGAATATTCATCGGCGTATCCCGCTTGTCAGGGAACTGGATCGTTTCCAAGCTGGCCACCATCTATATTGAGTTCTTTCGCAACGTTCCCCTGTTGGTGCAGCTCTTCTTCTGGTTCTACATCGTGCTGGCCCTGCCTCCCATCCGAAAGGGGTACGTCGTTTTCGACTGGTTTTATCTGAGCAATCGTGGCTTCTCCATACCTTGGCCTCACGCCAGCAACCTGACCGTTGCCCTGATATGGTTGTCGCTCGCCCTGGCCGCCCTGCTAGCCGGGGTTCTGATCTATCGAAGGCAGTCCCGCAACGAAGAGCTAACCGGAAGATCCGGTTATCCCCTCATTTACGGCGCTGCAACGGCAATAACCCTGGGCGCTCTGACCTGGCTTGCCCTGAGCTTCGCCACCGGAGCCTCGCCCTTCTTCATTTCCGTTCCCGAACCCCACGGGCGGTTCGGCAACCTGGTGGGAGGCTTTACCGCTCGCGCCGGCCTGTTGGTTCTTCTGATTGGCCTGGTAATGTACACCGCCAGCTTCATTGCCGAAATCGTGCGGGCCGGTATTCAGTCGGTGGGCCGAGGGCAAACCGAAGCATCCAGGGCGCTGGGGCTCTCTCCCATGAACACCCTGCGAAACATCACCTTTCCCCAGGCCCTCAGGGTAATAATCCCTCCCCTGATCAGCCAGTTCCTCAACCTTACCAAGAACAGCAGCCTGGGCGGCGCCGTGGCCTACAGTGACCTGACCAGCATCGCGGTGACCATGACTCAGACCGCGCCGGCCGTTTCAATTTTCATGCTGATTATGGCCTCCTACCTGGCAATGAGCCTTACCTGGTCGCTGATTGGCAATCTCTACAATCGGCACATCCAGTTCGGGGGAAGGTAGCGCATGGCCTCCCCTTCTACCCATTCACCCGAATCCATGCTGCCGCCCCGATCCGAGGTGGGCGTAATCGGATGGCTTCATGCCAACCTTTTCAGCAGCCCATTCAATACGGTTCTCACCCTGATATCGGGCGTTTTGCTGGCCTTGGGCCTCTGGTTTGGCTTGAAATGGATCATCCTGATCGCCGACTGGACGGTAATATCCGAACTGGGCGGAAGGTTCCTGCTGGGACGCTACAACACCGAGGCAGCGTGTAACGGCCAGAACTGCTTCTGGCGTCCCCAAGCCGCGCTGATAATGGTAAGTGTGCTGCTCGGCGCCGCCTGGGGGCTGCGCGGCAACCGGGTGGCCCGCACCGTGGCCTGGCTGGTGGCCGGGGTGTCTGCCGCCTTCGCCTTCCTGCCCTACAGCCTGGAAACCATGGGCCTGGACGTACGTATCCTGCTGCTCCTGAACCTGCCGGCGGTGCCTTTGGGCTGGGCGCTGGCCCGCTATACCCCCCTGGGAACCGGCTCCCGGGTAACCATGCTGGGCGTGGCCATTTTCTTCCTTACCCTGGTACTGCTCAGGGGTCTCCCCTGGCTTCCCTTCCTGCAGCCCGTTTCCGTGGTTTACTGGGGCGGCCTTTCCTTGAACCTCATCCTGGCCGTAGGCGGCATTACTCTCAGCCTTCCCATCGGAATCGCCCTCGCCCTGGGTAGGCGCAGCAACCTGCCGGTGGTAAAAGTTCTCTGCGTGTTCTTCATCGAGGTGTTCCGCGGGGTGCCGTTGATAACCCTGCTCTTCATGTCGCAGACCCTGGTTCCCCTGGCTTTTCCTGAAGACATGCCTCAGAACTCGCTGTTCCGCGCTGCCGTGGTAATAACCATGTTCAGCTCCGCCTACATGGCTGAGAACATCCGGGGAGGCCTGCAGGCCCTGCACCCCGGGCAGGCCGAAGCGGCCCGCGCCCTGGGCCTGCCCGGCTGGCAAACCACCCTTCTCATCTCCCTGCCCCAGGCCATCAGAAACGTGATACCGGCCATCGTGGGCCAGTTTATTGGCCTGTTCAAGGACACCAGCCTGGTCTACATCATCGGCATGCTGGATGTGGTAGCCATTGGCCGCTCCTTCATCCAGAGCAACCCTGAATTTCTGCCCAACGCCCGGGAACTGTTTGTTTTCCTGGCCGCCGTATTCTGGGTTTTCACCTACGGAATGTCCTACATCAGCGGCAAGGTGGAAGAACACCTGGGCGTGGGGCGCAGGTAAAGCCGCGGGCTCTGGCTCAAGGCTTCAGGGAGCGCGGAGCCGCGCCCCTGCTGTTCACTCTCGGCGCCACGAGGGCTGTGCCCTTGCTCCTGGAATTTGGCACGTGCGGCTGAAGGCCGGATTGGGTATAATTGGTTGGACTCTCACTGGGTATTGGGGCCTCTTTTCTGCAATGACCACTATCAATACCATAGAAGACTTGATCCGGCTGCTGGATGAAAATCCCGAGTGGGTGGAGGCCTTGCGCGCCCGGCTCCTCACCAGGGAGCTCGTGGAAATGCCCCAGACGCTGGCCAGGTTTGTCGAGACTACCAACCGCCGATGCGACGCCCTGGAAAATTGAATGGACGGGCGGAGACAGACATGGCGGAGTTAAAGGCCGACAACGTGAACATAAAGGTCGTGCTTCAGGGAATCCGTGACGACCTTAGGTACTTGAAGGCAGGCCACGCCAGGAACGCCGCAGTTACCGACGCCTATAACCTGGCGCAGGACATGGGGCTGCGGTACGTGAGCATTATGGACCGGGCAGAGCTGGGAAGCCTGCTGGACGCCAACGATACCTCCGACCTGGCCTCGGGAGATTTGCGCAGTTTCCGTCGAGCCGACCTGATTATCCGGGCTGTGGATGGGGAAGGCCAACCCTGCTACATCGCTGCGGAAATTTCCTTTACGGTCAATGGCAGGGATACCAGCCGCGCCATTCGTAACGCGGGACTGCTTAACCGGTTTACCAACTCCCCCGCCTTCCCCGCCGTGGCAGGGGTACACTTGGATGAACGGGTGAGGAGCCTTGCGGACTCGGGAGAGGTCTTCTTCTACCAGTTGGAGCCGGAATTGCTGGAAGTGGAATAGGAAAGCTCAGGAGCCCCTGAGCGATCATGCAAGACCTTCAAGGCAGGTTACAAGGTCAGGTAAATGTGACTCCCGGATCTATCTGAGGCCGGCGCGTTTAGTTCTGGCGGTTGCTCCCGGCTTAACTCTTGGAGGTTCCCATGGCAACAGAGGAAAGCACCCTTGCAAACCAGGATGTAGAAGACATCATAATTTGCCGTGACGTGCATAAGTGGTACGGCAACTTCCACGCCCTCAAAGGCATCTCAACTACCGTCAGGCCCGGGGAAGTGGTAGTGATCCTGGGGCCTTCCGGCTCAGGGAAGTCCACCTTCATACGCACCATCAACCGCCTGGAACAGCACCAGCGGGGCGATATCATCGTTGACGGCATCGAACTCAGCGGCGATGTCCGCAACATTGACGCCATACGCCGTGAGGTGGGTATGGTTTTCCAGTCCTTCAACCTCTTCCCCCACCTGAACGTCATGCAGAACATTACCCTCGCCCCTGTCAAGGTGCGCCACTGGTCCAGGGGGCAGGCTGAGGAGGTCGCATCAGAACTGCTGAACCGGGTGGGCATACCGGAGCAGGCCTACAAGTTTCCTTCCGAGCTCTCCGGCGGTCAGCAGCAGCGGGTCGCCATTGCCCGCGCCCTGGCCATGCAACCCAAGATTATGCTCTTCGACGAGCCCACGTCCGCCCTGGACCCCGAAATGATCAAGGAAGTGCTGGACGTTATGCGGGAACTGGCCAGCACCGGCATGACCATGTTGACGGTTAGCCACGAAATCGGCTTCGCCCGGGAAGTGGCGGACCGCGTCATAATGATGGACGAGGGCAGGATAGTCGAGGAAGCCGAACCTGACGAATTCTTCACCAACCCGAAAAACGAGCGGGCGCAATTGTTCCTGTCCCAGATACTTTAAAGACCATCTCAAAAGTCCCCTCTTCCGCCGTGGCGGATTAGGGTGAGGGCGAACAGGCAGGATGGACAGCCAATTGGAACTGCCAACACAGGTTTTGCAATAGTTTCTTAGAGGCTGGGCCAGGGCCCCATTTCACTATGGAACCCCTCCCCGTTCATCCGTAGCCGGCCGGGTAAATCGCATCGCGCTTGGGCTATACTTTACCCATGCGCCTTTTCTCCCCCAGTTCTGTAATCGCGTTGCTGGCTGTTGTCGCAGCTTTTGGCGCCTTGCTCGTGTTCTCCAGGATTGTGCTGCCTCTCCTCCCGGCCGATCTCGAACCGGAAGCCCAGTCTCCTGCAGGTTTCACCCGACCGCCTGCCGAATCTCCTTCATCGCTTCTCTTCGACCCAGTACCGCCTGCGGCAGACTCCGGGCGGTCCCCGACCCTTGTGCCCCTGCCTCCCACATCACAGACTGACCCCCTGCAGGTTACCCTCGACTTCTTATCGCTGCGAAACGCCCCAAGCCTGGAGCGAAGCAACCCCTCTGCTGCCACGGCTATATCGAGCATCCCCTGGGTGTCTGATGGCATTACCAGGGAAGAGATAGACACCGCAGAAACCATAGTCTATTTGGCCGCAACCGAAGACAAGCTATTCGATGAACTGGTGGGCAAAGCGTGGTTGAACGAAGCAGAAATCAAGGAGCTGGAAAAAATTGTACTTGGCCTTGAGGTAATCGCCGCGGCAGACTCGGGGGAGGCGCGGGCCCTGGCCGCCATGCCCTTCCTGGAAACCCTTCAACCGGCGGACGCCCTGGCAGTGGAGTCTCTGGCAAACCTGGCCTACTTCGAGCCCTCCTCATACCAGCAAGTGATGGCCCATCCCGTAGTACGGGACGGGATAAACGACGCGGAAGCCAGGCTGGTCGGCCTGTTGTTCGAAACTGTTCCTGGCCATCCCGACCTCCTGGCAAAGCTGCTGGATCCCGGCTCCACCTTCGCCGAAGAACGAACCATTCGCTTGCCGCTGGCCGGGGAGGTGGTCCTGGCAATTTACCGGACCCGGCCGGGGACTCCCCGCAGCATGGACCTGCTGGAGAATGCCGTCAGAACCACCGAAGCATTCATGGGCGAGCCACTGCCCACCCGTTACGTCGCCCTGTTGTTCGAGGATGCCGTGCCGGCCATTTTCGGAGGGGCCAACAGCGGGACGCACATGATCATTCTGCCGGACTATGACGTTGACGATGGCAGCTACGAATCATCCCAGGCAGGGCATGTTATTGCCCATGAAGTCGCCCACTACTATTGGCATGGCGGCGAGGACTGGCTGGATGAAGGGGCCGCCGAATTCACCGCAACTTTGGTGGAGCACCTTCGCCTGGGCCATCCCCTGGCTGCCGTCAATTATCCCTGTGCTTCAGACCATACCGTCCGGTACCTTGAAACCATGTCCATACCGGAATCCCATCCAACCTACGTTTGCAACTACGCCGTAGGCGAAAGACTCTTCCTGGACCTCTACAGAAACATGGATGAGAAAGAGTTTCGGAAGGGGTTCCGGAACCTGTACCGCCGGCTGAAAGCGAACAAATCTGGTCCCACGGGAAGAGCAGGCATGCCCGAGCTACGAGCAACCCTTCTCGGCGGCGCCAATACCCTGTCGGAGGTTTCGCGACAAGAGGCGGAAAACGTCATCGGAAGATGGTACGAGGGGAATGAGGCCGGCACCGCCGTTTACATTGATACCCGCCCCGATACCCGTCCAGTAGTAGCCGAATTGCCTACAGTTTACGGTTGGATAGACCGCGCTTATATTTCCCTGAGCGAGGGCGGCCCCCCTTCTAAGACCTTTTCCGTCTCCGAACTGGACGACTGGGCCTGGCTCACCCTGGAATACTCCCACGACTACGCGGGACCACCCCGGGAGTTGACCTTCCAGGTGGTGGAGTACTTTGAAGACGGGTTCCCCTATCGTCGGAGTACCCTAACCATCCAGGCGGAACGCCGGTATTCCGGCGGCGTGCAGTGGCTGTCCGTGGGGCCCGGCCCCGAACAGGAGTGGGCCCAGGGCCGGCACTGGGTTTATGTTTATCACGAGGGACGCAAGGTGGCAGAGGTCGCCTTTGAGGTAACGCCGTAGCCGAGATGGCCGGATAGCGCTGCCCGGAGTTTAAACTCATGCAATTGGAGACACCCCGACTTTTGATGCGGGAATTTGTGGAGTCGGATTGGCCGGCGGTCCTGGCATACCAGCGGGATCCTCGATACCTCCGCTATTACCCCTGGTATGACCGGACGGAAGCCGATGCCCGGGCCTTCGTTGGGCGCTTCCTGGAGTGGCAAGAGGAGATGCCGCGCCGGAGATTTCAGCTGGCCCTGGCGCTGAAGAGCGACAACACCCTGATTGGCAACTGCGGCATCCGCCGTAAATGCGGAAACGAATGGGAAGCCGACCTGGGCTATGAACTGAGCTCCCAACATTGGGGCAACGGCTATGCCACCGAGGCGGCCGCGGCCCTGGTTGCTTTCGGCTACCGGCAACTGGGGCTGGAGCGAATCTCCTCCTGGTGCATCGCCGACAATTCCGCTTCCTCACGGGTGCTGGAACGGCTGGGATTCCGCCAGGAAGGCCGGTTGCGCCGCAACGAGTTTTTCAAGGGTCGCTGGTGGGATACCCTGTTGTACGCCCTGCTGCGGGATGAATGGGAAAACGACGCAGCAAATCCGGACCGGTAATCCCAGCTTCCCGGCCGCCGGATAGCCTGCGGTCAGAACAACGCTATCGGGTTCACCGGCGAGCCGGTGCCGCCCACCACCCGCAGCGGATTCACCGTCAGCATGAACTCGTAGCGGCCCTCTTCCGCGCAGGCTTCGGCCAGCGGTTCCAGCAGCGCGTTGTCCAGCAGGCCTATGCCGTAGGCGAAAATGGCGCCGTGGACGCTCCAGGGCAGATCGTAACCGTTGGGCATGAAGTCCATCATGTCCCAGACCAGCAGGCAACAGTCCGATTCTCTGAGAAACTTCAGGCAGGAAGCGTGGAGACCGGCGCGTCCGGAGGGGTCGCCGCCCCAGATGGGGTTGACCTCGTCCCACTTTCCCCGACCGCCGTACACCACCAGGGCATCCCCGGGCTCCAGGGTGATTCCCTCGGCCCGCGCTATGTCCTCCAGTTCCCAGCCGTGGATTGGCTTATCGTGGGTTACGAATGGTTCCCCCCGGTGCCTGGGTACATCAAGCAGTACGCCCCTGGTGATGATGCCCTCCTTCCAGTGCTCCACGGACCCCCAGGTAGCCCCGTCGTAGGTGATCACATCCTCCGGCCGACGTCCGTTCCACATTCCGTTCTCGTCCCAAACGTGGCACAGGGCGTCCAGGTGAGTGTTGGCCTGCCCGTGGTAGGAAACGCCATAGTAATCGACGGCGGAACCTCCCCCCGGCTCCCGGGGATTGCGCTTCATAAAGTGTTGGGCCGGATTGGGGTTGTTGGCCGCCGGCGTCTTGGGATACACCCGGCTGAGAGAAACTGCTCGCCCCGTTTGTACCAGGCGAGCGGCGGCCACCCGCTTCTCCGCCGTAACCATGTTCATGGCGCCCATCTGGTCGTCGTCGCCCCATCTTCCCCAGTTGCGGTCATCCTTCAGGTAGCCCAGAACTTCTTCCTTGCTGGGTACGTGGCGTTCCATAAGACTTCTCCTGTCCGATTACATTCTCAGGTATCCATTCTAGCATTACTTACCCAACTCAATGGCTGTTTGCCAATGTCCGGGGCTGTCCGGGGCTGCGTACCTGTTAACATAGACTGGCCGGGTAGTTGGTGCTACCATTCCACCTGTCACGGAGGGCCATGTAGCGATGACCATACGGTATAATCCGGCAGGGTATCAAGGATAAATCAGCCTTCAGTGAGAAAAAATGCCTAGGCAATTGACAGCCATAATTGGGCGAGAAGGTGATGGCTACGTGGCTCTATGCCCGGAACTGGACCTTGCCAGCCAGGGTGACTCCGTTTCGGAGGCTCGGGACAACCTGAAGGAGGCCTTGGAGCTCTTCTTCGAGACGGCATCCGCCGCCGAAATCGAGGACCGGCTGCACAACGAGGTCTACGTGACTCAGGTTGAGGTGGCTGCTGGCTAGGCTGCGTACACTGTCGGGTCGTGAAGTCTGCGAAATCCTGGCGGGTCAAGGATTTACCCAAGTACGGAGACGAGGCAGCCACATTGTTATGCAGCAGTCCATACCAGGCGGCACCAGAACAGTGCCCGTTCCGGACCACCGAGAATTACGGATGGCACACTGCTTTCAATAATCAGGCAGTCAGAGCTGCCCAGGGCACTGTTCGAATAATGCAGCAGGCCAAAGCCCAATAAGGATTGACCCCATTTAACCAATCTTAAGGAGCGAAAAGATTATGAAACTGGTCCTGTACAACGACTATCAGCTTGGGGTCCTTCAAAACGGCAATGTGGTTGACGCCTCGGCTGCCCTGGGGGGCATGACCTTCCGCCGGCCCCACGACCTGATGGATGAGGTCATCACCAACTGGGACGCGGTAAAGCCCCGAATCGAGTCCGCCATCTCCGGCCAGGCTGGCGTTGCCCTGGACAGTGTCCGGCTGCGGGCGCCGGTCCCCAAGCCCACCAAGCTCATCTGCGCCGCCGTCAACTACCTGGAGTACGGCCAGCGCCAGGCGGCCCGGCTGGATGCCTTCCTCAAGTCTCCCACCGCCATCATCGGCAACGGAGACACCTGTGTACTGCCACCGGCTCCTGCTTCCATCTTCCACCACGAGCCGGAACTGGCCTTCGTAGTCGGCAAGACGGCCACCAATGTGAGCCAGGAGGAGGCGCTGGACTACGTTTTCGGCTACACCAACTTCCTGGACATGTCTGCCCGGGGCATTCCCGGGGCTCTTGGCAACAGCTTCTTTCTGGGCAAGTGCTGGGACACCTTCGCGCCCATGGGTCCGGCCCTGGTTACCGCCGACGAGATTCCCGACCCGCAGAACCTCCAGGTGCGCCTGTGGAACAACGATGAGGCCCGCCACAACTTCCCCACCAGCGACATGGCCCACCCCATCCGGGAGCTGATCTCCGAGTTCTCCAGGATAACCACCCTGGAGCCCGGCGACGTGGTTGCCACCGGCGTCAACCACCAGGAGATTGGGCCCGTTCAGGACGGCGACACCATCCGCATGGAAATCGCGGAACTTGGCCCTTCGCTGGTCATTCACATCAGCGACCCGGAGGGCCGTGAGTGGCCCAGGGGCATAGACAAGGAGTTCGGCGCCATGGTCATTGCCGGCGCCCCGGCCAACCCCTAGACCTTGCAGGGGTTGGCCCGAAGGAAGCGTTCCAATTTAGGGAACCTCTGAACAAATCCCTTCCCCCTTGACGGGGGAAGGTTAGGATGGTGGTGATAGCTTGCCAAAGACCACTTCCCCCTCACCCTAACCCTCTCCCACCAGGGGAGAGGGGTCTTATTCAGACCTTCCTTAGGTGGCTTTCAGCCT
>VXOH01000161.1 GCA_009840135.1 Chloroflexota bacterium
CTCCAGGGAAAGGGGTGCAAAATGGGTTGATTCCCGGTCCCACTTGGTCATTGCCCTTATGTCGGGGGCGGTGGATCCCAGAAAGCAACTACCCAGATGGTCATGGACAAATCCCCAGTCCAGTTCCTCGGCCACCTGTTGGGCGATATATATGTGCATCGGAAGGTTGGGCACTATTTCCCACCCATTTCCCCTGGAAATTGCCCAACAGCATAGGTCGCCGGCTCGTCCGGCCTACGGGTATCATCGGAATCGCCGGATTCAAACAGGCGACCGAAAACAGAAGAATCGCCCTTAAAAAGGTAGCTAAGCTGGGAAGCGGAAATCTCTATGCCCCCGCAATCGCGAAGGTGGTCAACCGCTTCCATCAGGCGGTCTTTGCGCACCAGCAGGCTCACGGCGTACCAGTCCTGCTCTGCAACATTATATACCCGCGCTATGGTTGGACCCCGCAATCCGGAAACCTCGGGCCGGCTCAGAACCGTGGCGCTGACTTCCTCTGCCGACACCCCGCGAACATTGGCGGTGAGACGATAATAGGGCTCGGCCCGCACGTGGGCTTCCAGCATTTCCACAAATTCCCTGGCCAGCCGCAAGGACTCCTTCGACTGCATCAGGGTGGTTGTATTGCCAATGAGGCAGGACTGGGAACTCAGGATGGTCCCGCCTTCCAGGGTTTTGAGCCTGTTCTCGCGCAGCGTGGTACCCGTAGCGGTGAGATCAGCTATAAGGTCCGCATACCCACCGACGGGAGCCGCTTCCAGGGCGCCACTGACAGCCACCAGGGTGAAGTAGTTTATGCCCCGCCGGAAAAGATACTCCCGCAACAGGCGCGGGTACTTGGTGGCTATCCTGATCTGCTTGCCTTCCTGCCGAAACTCCAGGGCCAGGTCGGCCAGGTCATCTATGGAGGATACGTCCAGCCAGGCGTCGGGCACCGCCAGCACGAAGTCGCAGCGACCATAACCCAGGTCGTCCATAAGACTTACAACCTTGCGCTCGTCGGCACGGTATTCCAGGTAGCGGTCCAGGCCGGTTATCCCCAGTTCGGCGCTGCCCTCTTCCACCTTGGTGGTGACGTCGGCGCTGCGCTGGAAAAGCACTTCAACGCCGGGGAGGGCAGGAATGGTTGCAGTGTACCGCCTGGCGCTGGGACGACGAACGGAAAGCCCGCACGAACCCAGATAATTGAGGGTGGGTTCATACAGTTCGCCGTCGCTGGGTATCACCAGCCTCAGGACAGCGTCACGCCCTGCTGCGGGGAGCCCATTGGACCCTTGACCGTTGCTATTCAACATTACAGGCCGTCAATTCTCCCGCGGAATCTATGTAAACCATTCGTCCAATGCCCTGTTGCGAGGCGTAGCTTCTTGACTGCTCCAGGTCGCGCCCGCCTACCTCCAATTCGACAACCAACCCCTGGCCCCGCAGCTTGCGTGCCTCATCGAGGGCCAAACCGGCTACCGAGGACGACCCGGCTACTACCAGCACCGTCTCACATATGGGCTTGGGCCGTTCAGAGACTTCCTCCCGCTCCGCCAATGCTAACAGAGTTTCCAGGGTGTAGGCAAAACCTGAAGCCGGCACATCTACTTGGCTTCCCAGGGCTCGGGCCAATCCATCGTAACGACCGCCGCCGCCCAAAGGCGCCGGCCAATCGGGATGCCTGACCTCAAATACGATGCCATTATAGTAGGCCAGACCACGGGCCAACCCAAAGTCCACCGTCACTTTTCCGCGGGTTTCCGCACAACTCTCCAGGATTTCCATGAGCTCTTCCAGGCGGTCCAGGGCTGGAGAATACGCTCCGGAGGTTGATACTACGGCCCTGGTTGCGGCGAGGGCCTCGTGCGGCTCCCCCCGAATACCAGCCATCCGGGCGGCCAGCTCCAAACCCTGCTCGAGGCGGCCCATTTCGTCACTGCCCCTTAGTTTCCTCAGAAACCGGTCCACGACTTGCTGGGGGTCCCTCTGGCCAAAGTGCCGAATATCAGTGCTGTTCCACTGCAGGAAGCCTTGAATTACCTGTCTGGCCTGATCGTCATCGAGGCCCGTGATTGCGGCGCTCAGTTCCTGGTATTCGGAATTGCGGTCGTCCAGGTGCAGTTGGCCGGCGCGCTCGCGAACTTCAGGCAGGGCCTGCGGGCCCAGTCGCAACTGGGGAATTGAAGCCAGAATAAAGCCTCGGGCCCGGTCGGAAATGCGTGCCACATCGAGAATGCTGTGGAACACATCCAGGTCGGCCAACTCTATCCGGTAATCGGCCAGGCCTGCCCTGGCGGCCAGATCCGCGGCCAACGTCAGTAGTTCCGCGTCAGCCACAAGGCCGGACGCGCCAATTAACTCGGCGCCCACCTGGGTAAACTGACCGCTCCCTTCCGGGTGGGCAACATCGTAGCGAAATACTGGGCCGGCGTACTGAAAGCGGGCGGGCAGCGCGCAGCTTCCATCTTCCAGAAAGTGGCGCATTATGGGCGAGGTGAATTCGGGACGCAGGCTTACCTGGTTGCTACCCGCATCCACAAAACTGTACATGCGGGAGGCCAGATCGCCACCTGACTGGCGCAGAAAGAGCTCGGTCCCTTCCAGCAACGGAGTCTCAAGGAATTCATACCCGTAACCGGCCAGCGTGGAGCAAAGGGCATCCTGCATCGTACGTTTCCGGCGCCAGGACTCCCAGCGCAGATCGTACATTCCCCGGACGCGCGTTACTGGTTGCATGGACATCGTGGGGTATTGTACCCCACAGGTATTTGGCGTTCAACGGGATGGGATTCCCGGTGTGCGCCAATCGAGCCTAAAGGCTGATGGAGGCGAATGTGAAGAGACGCCAAGGGGGGGATGTTTGTATCCGCAATCAGGGATGGGCGTTGAGGCCGCCGTCAATGTATATGGGTTGGCCGGTGGTGTAGTCGCAGGCATCCGAACACAGGTAAACCAGGAGGGGACCAATATCCCGGGGATGGCCCTTCCGTCGCAGCGGCGTGTACCGGACCAACTGCTCCTCTCGTTGAATTTCCAGGGGCACATCCTCCGAGATGGACCAACCGACTCCGATGGCATTTACCCTGATGTTGTGCCTCCCCCACTCCACGGCCAGGGACCTGGTGAGGGCCAGCAGGCCGGCCTGGCTCACACTGAAAGCTGACCCACCCATCATGCCCCTCTCCGCCAGGCCGGAGATTAAGTTAACAATGCGCCCGGATTCCCTTTCAATCATCCGCAGGCCCACGGCCTGGCTGAGGAGAAAAGCAGTCCGAACATTGCGTGACTGAAGTTCGTCCCATTCGGACAGGGTAATTTCACCGGTGGGCTTGGCCAGCAAGCTGCGATTGTCATTTACCAGGATGTCCACAGGCCTGTCGAGGCGGTCAAATTCCGCCATTGCCCGGGACACCGCATCGTCGGAAACCAGGGGAACGGCGACACCTCCGTGCTTGCCTCCGCTGCTACCATTGCCCTCCAGAGCCGACAGAATTGCGTCCAGCTGTTCCTGGCGACGCGTCACTGCAAAAACGGTTGCTCCCGCCTCTGCCAGGACTGAAGCTAAGAGAGGCGACTCGTCACCGCCGGTTGAGGACAGAATGGCGGTTTTGCCCGAAAGGTCATACTGGGAAAGGAGCGGCATTCAATTTCTCCAGGCGAAAAAGGAAATTGACGAAGTACGACAAAGCCAGACTCCGGAAGGCCGGAACTTCGATGACTTCAGGCTTCCAGGGGAATCTGGGGCGCATATCCGGTAGGGGCCAGGCCGCCAGCCAGTCCGCCGCCGTCCAGGGTGAAAATCTCACCGGTCATGTAGTCGGAGGCGGGGGAGGCCAGGAACACCGCTACGGGGCCAATGTCCTGCGGCTCTCCCAGCTTGCCGGTGGGAAGATAAGCGCCGGACCTGGGCAGGGATTCCCGCATCTCCGTATCCGTGCCCGCAGTGGGTATGAACCCGGGGACTATGCTGTTGGCGGTAACGCCGTACCGGGCCAGGCTGAAGGAAAGCACCCTGGTGAGCTGAATAATGGCGCCCTTGGTGCAACAGTACATGTAGATGTCGCGGCCTCCCCTCATGCCGAACCCGGAAGCCACGTTGATGATCTTCCCGGCCCCCTGGTCGGCCATGGGGCGGGAAGCAGCCCGGGCACAGTAGAAGGAACCGCTCAAATTGACGTCCAGGGCAGCCTGCCAGTCCGAGTCGGAAATGTCCCAGATGGGTGTTGGGACGCTGTCGGATACCAGGGCGGCATTGTTAATTAAAACGTCAATTCGGCCAAAATTGCGAACCGCCGCTTCAACCAATGCGTCCGCCTGGGAGGAGTCGCTGACGTCGGTGGGGACGGCGATGGATTGGGGACCCAGGGCTCGAACCTCGGCCGCTGCGTCTTCGATGGGGCCCGACCTGCGGCCGGCAATCACCAGGTTAGCACCGGCGCGGGCAAGGTGACGCACCATTTCAAGGCCCAGCCCCGTTCCTCCACCAGTAATTACAACGACCCTGTCGTCAATGCTAAGACGTTCAAGCATTATTCAATAGCACCTGATTGACCGGTTCGAAACACCGACAAGAACCGGGGTCTGGAGTGGCAGAACACCCATTGCCAGTCATTCTCAGCGGTTTCTTTCCATCGAGAAGAGGGGGTTAGACCCGGACCGTATTAAGGGGCGGCCCTCAGAAAACTGGCGTCGCCGGCCGACAGTGTGCGAACCTGGCCGTTATCCTGCCTCAGCAGCAGGCTGCCCAATTCATCAATTCCTTCAGCATGGCCGACGTATTCCTCGCCGCTCCAGGTGACCCTTACGCGCTGGCCCAGGGTGTCCAGCAGTTCCTCCCATTCTTCGACGGGAGAATCGCCGTGGTTGAGTTCGATATACAGGGAGTCCAATTGCTGCAGAATTTCCCGCAGCAGGTCCTCCCGTGGTATATCTCCTGCCGAGGCCTGGTTGAGGCTGATTGCCTCTCCGGCAATGTCATCGAACTCTTCCGGGTTCAATGCCACGTTTACGCCGATTCCAACAATGGAATGCCGCACATCTTCGCCGGCAATGGCGCTTTCCACCAGGATCCCCGCCACCTTTTTGCCGTCGAGCAGGACGTCGTTCGGCCACTTGATGCGCGGCTTGAGGCCGCTGATATTGGCGATGGCCCGGACCACGGCAACGCCACAAAGGCTGTTCAGGTAGGGCAGAGTCTGGATAGTGGGATAGAGTACTACGGAGAGGTACAGGTTTCCTGATCGAGACACCCAGGCCCGACCCTGGCGGCCTCGGCTTGCCGTCTGGGTTTCGGCGACGACCACCGTTCCTTCTTCAGTACCTCTATCCGCCCGTTTGACGGCCTCGTCCATGGTCGAGGAAACCTCCTGAAAGAACAGGAGGCGTTTTCCTACAATCCGGGTAAAGAGTCCGCCCCGCAGTGTCTCCGCTACTACGTTTCCAGGCATGGCATTTTCCTTGAGTTTATCCCTTTCCCATAATTTGGTTCCCAGGCCGATAGAATCCACTAGCTCCGGAAAACGGAGTCCAACGTTGAAAATAGTCACGTCCGCCACCTCTCCACTCAACCCTTCTACACTTGCCCGCAGCGACGCATTGCCAGGAATTGAAAAGCGCCATCGTCGGCAACACTCTTGAAACTATATCCACGCTAATCTTGATTTTCGCGAATTCCGGAGTCTAAGAAAACCTCATACTCCAGCCCCATCCCGCCTTTCATCCACCGCGGGGGAAGGGCTAATGGCGCAACCATCCCGTCGGTGCGCGGGGCTACCAACCGTGCTCAACCTTGTCCTGGAGAATACCGACCAGGTTTTCAACGGGAACCCGGACCTGGTGCATGGTGTCCCGGTCCCTGATGGTGACCTGATTATCGTCCAGGGTGTCGAAGTCAACGGTCACGCAATAGGGAGTACCAATTTCATCCTGGCGCCTGTATCGGCGGCCCACGCTCTGCGCATCATCGAACTGGGTGCTGAAGTGCCGGCGCAGCAGGTCATGGACGTTGCGGGCCGTGGGCGTCAGGCGGGCATTGCGGCTCAATGGCAGCACCGCCACCGTGATGGGCGCCAGCCTCCGGTGCAAATGCGACACCACCCTCACCGCGTTCCCGTCGGGCTCCTCATCGTAGGAATCCAGCCAGAAAGCCAGTGTGGCGCGGTCAACTCCGCCGGAAGGCTCGATAACATAGGGCAGATAGCGCTCTCGAGTTTCCTCGTCGAAATAGGTAAGGTCCTCGCCGCTGGTCTCGGAATGACGGCGCAGATCAAAGTCCGTTCGGTCGGCTATACCCTCGAGCTCTCCCCAACCCCAGGGGAATCGGTATTCAATGTCGTAGGTGTTTAGGGCATAGTGGGCCAATTCGTCGGGATCGTGTTTTCGCAGCCGCAGATTATCCCGGCGGATTCCGTGGCTGACATACCAGCTGAACCGGTCTTCTACCCAGCGGTGGAGCCATTCCTCGTCGGTTCCCGGCTTGACGAAGAATTCCACCTCCATCTGCTCAAACTCGCGAGTGCGGAAGGTGAAATTGCCGGGGGTAATCTCGTTGCGAAAGGCCTTTCCTATCTGTCCAATACCAAAGGGGAGCTTTTTTCGGGAGGAGTTCAGCACGTTCTGGAAATTGACGAATATTCCCTGGGCGGTTTCCGGGCGGAGGAAAACCTCGTGGCCGGTGTCCTCCACCGGACCCATGAATGTGCGGAACATGAGGTTGAAGCGGCGGGGTTCAGTGAATTCGCCACCGCACTGGGGACAGACCGTCGTTTCCAACTGGTCGGCCCGAAACCGGAGGTGGCACTCGCGGCATTCAACCAGGGGGTCCGAAAAGTTCTCGACGTGGCCGCTGGCAACCCAGACCTGGGGCGCCATCAGAATGGCGGCATCCAGTCCTACCATGTCGTCCCGGCCGACTATTACGGACTGCCACCAAGCTTCCTTGACGTTGCGTTTCAGCTCGACCCCCAGGGGTCCGTAGTCCCAGGTGGACGCCAGTCCACCATAAATCTCGCTGCTCTGAAATACGAACCCACGTCGTTTGGAAAGGGACATGATCTTATCCATGTCCGCGAAGGGAAGAACTCTAGCCAACGGAGAGCCTCTGTGAAGACGGGGATATCGGCCTTCCGACCGAACATTAAGCGAAAGTATTAAAAAAGGTTACCAATTTAGTTATGTGATGTAAAGAATAATGCGGAGGGAGAAGACAGGGTCTTTCGATTGTTGCCGGGCCCGTTCGCCCTTAACTGAGCTC
>VXOH01000094.1 GCA_009840135.1 Chloroflexota bacterium
TTCCCCGCCTCATCCCCCCCCCCCCCCTTCCCCTCCGGCGCGGGGGCCGCTTTTTTTTTAATAACCCCCCCCCCCGCCGCCGGGGGCGGGCCCCCCCCCCCCCACCCCCTGCCGACCAATCCGCGCACCCAACCTGCACCCTCACCCTCACCTTCCTGACCCGATTCTCTCCCTCACGTCGCAAAAAGTCTCATAAAAATTCCGCCAGCAGAGTTCCCCGGGCACCCCCCCGTTTGACCACCCTCTCCCCTTCAATTACCATTACCCAAATGCCGTTGGCAGAGATGGCTTGAGCGCCTTCCCACCTTTGGTTTTAAGGAGAGTTCAGATGGCAACTGCGCAGGAAAAAACTTACGACGTCGGCGGAGTAAACCTGCCCCGCCCCTTCAAGATTCGGCGATTGGGCCACTTCGGCTTTAACGTGAATGACATGGAAGCCGGGCTCAGGTTCTATAAAGACCTGCTGGGCTTCAAGGTTTCCGACCACCTTAATTTCAAGGGCAACCCCCAAAGGGCCGAAATCCTCAAGGACGTCGCCGATGAGGACTGCGTCGGCGCTTTCATGCACCACGGCGGCGACCACCACTCTTTTGTCCTCTTCCCCAAGAAGGCTCTCGATGTCCTGGGCCGGGGCAGCGGCCACGAGGGTGACGGTGACGTGACCATCAACCAGATTACCTGGCAGACCGGTTCCCTGGCCGAGGTTGTGAACGGCCAGAACTACTTTAACGAGACCGGCATTCCCATCCGCCGCACCGGCCGGGATATGCCCGGCAGCAACTGGCACACCTACGTCTGGGACCCTGACGACAACATCAACGAGCTCTACTACGGCATCGAGCAGATCGGCTGGCTGGGCCGCAGCAAGCCCCGCCCCATGCACTACCGGGGCTTCGGCGAGGCTCCCACCCTGCCTCAGATGTCGGAAGAGGCCGAGGTTGACGAGGCCCTGGAGAAGGGCATCGAAATATTCTCCGGAACTCGCGACACCGAATCCCTGCCCGCTGTCCACGACGTGGAGGGCATTCTGCTGCCCCGCCCTTTCAAGATTACCAAGATTGGTCCGGTTAATCTGTTCGTCCGCGACCTGGACGCGGCGGTTCATTTTTACGCCGAGCGGCTGGGGTTTGTGTTCACCGAAGAAGTAAACTTCAACGGCCACCGCTGCATCTTCATGCGCAACGGCAACGAGCACCACAGCCTCGGCCTCTTTCCCAGGGAACTGCGCGCCGAACTGGGTTGCAGCCCCCATTCATCCTGCATGTCCTTCGGTGTGGAGGTTGGCACCTACCGCCAGTTGAAGAGCGCCATCGCCTTCCTGAAAGAGCGCGGCGTCAACTTCAGGGAACTGCCGGCGGAGCTTCACCCCGGCATTGATTACGCCGCCTACGCCCAGGACCCGGACGGCCACCTGATCATGCTCTATTACTACATGGAGCAGTTGGGCTGGGAGGGACAGCCCCGACCCAGCGAACTGCGCCGCCAGGTGGGCGCCACCGACCAGTGGCCCGAAACCCTGGAAGCCCTCTCCGACACCTACGTTGACCAGGTATTCCAGGGCCCCCTGGGCTAACAAATAAGGGCGACCAATTACCTGTAGGGGCAGCCCTTGTGGCTGCCCTGGCAGATGGGCAGGTTTCCGTAGGGGCGGCCCTTGTGGCCGCCCTGAACTTCACAACAACCAGGTATTGGTGATAGGGGAGGTAACAACCATGCGCCAGCTCACCAGCAACGTTTACGTGGAAACCGAACTTCGGGGCTGCAACCACGGCTTTGTCACCACCAGCGAAGGCGTGGTAATGATTGACAGCCCCCACAAGCCCACCGACGCCCTCAAGCTGAAGGCCGAAATCGCCAAACACGGGCAACTGCGGTACATCATCAACACCGAGCCCCACGGCGACCACTGGACGGGCAATGCCTTCTTCGACGCTCCCGTAATTGCCCACGAGGGCGTCCGTACCCGCATCCTCGAAACCGACCTGGACGAGCACATCGAGCGGGTGGCCAACTTTGGGCCCGAGGAAGGGCCTCTGATGCAGGGCTACCTGCCCAACGTGCCCGTCATCACCTTCAAGAACGGCATGACGCTGCGGGTAGGGGAACACACCTTCCGCATGATCCACATGCCCGGCCATACCCTCTACCAGGCCGCCATCGTCATTGAGGAAGAGGGTGTCGTGTTCACCAGCGACAACATCTTCCACAAGGTCCAGACCTGGCTCCACGAAGCCAATCCCGACCTGTGGCTCACCGCCCTGGAGTCCCTTCGCAGGCTGGACGAGGACATCTTCGTCCCCGGCCACGGCGACCTCTGCGACAAGGGTTACCTCGACGAGCAGGGTTCCTTCATCATGGAGTGGCGTGACTACGTGAAGGAAGCCATTGACATGGGCATGACCCGGGACGAGGCGGCCCTCAACCTCACCAAATTCGTTGACCGCTATCCCATGGATGTCGGCCAGGCCCACATGGCGCCCATGGTAATGCGCATCAGCGCCGCCAACCTGTACGACTACCTCACCGGCGCCTGGGACCCGCCCAAGCCGGCCAGCCTCGCCCTGCGCCCCCGGGGGTTGTAGCGGACGGCTTGCACTGGCGGTGGCCCGGGCGGACTTGGGACAAATTGGCAGGGCAATCGCGTCTTAATTCAATATGCTCCTGAACACCTACGACTGTCATCCTGAGTGAAGCGAAGGATCTAAACTCCATCCTACATACAGGCTTTCGGACCCTTAACCAGGTTGAGAGGACGGTCTTCGGGTCCTACGGCAATCTCAGGACGACGTAAATTTCACCTTGCGCCTACAGCCAAACTTAGACGCGATTGCCCTGGACAAATTGGGGTAATGGCAACTTGCCGGCGGTACCTGTAGTATAATTGGGTATCAGGCAAGGAACAGGACAACCATGACCACCGTTAACGACATAGCTGACATCCTGCGCATCATCCGGGAACAGCCCGAGTGGGCCGACGCTTTGCGGGGGGCGCTCCTTAGCAGGGAACTGCTGGAAATGCCCCAGCGCCTTGCCGAGTTTACGGAGGTCGCCAACAGGAGGTTTGCCGCGTTGGAATCCGACGTGGCCGAACTGAAGAGTGACGTGGCCGAACTGAAGAGTGACGTGGCCGAACTGAAGAGTGACGTGGCCGAACTGAAAACCGATGTGGCCGAACTGAAGCGCGATGTTAGCGAAATCAGGGGAGATATAGTCGGCATCAAGGGCGAACTGAATCGGCATAGCGGCGAACTTGGTAACTTGCGCGGCGCGGAGTATGAACGGAAGATAGGCAACAACATCAATAGCATTGTGGCCCAGCACTTGGGCATCCGAAGAGTCAACGTTCTCAAGGGATTCAATGCCCCTGGTGTAATGCCCTATTTCGACCTTTTGGACGATGCCGAAGACCGCGGAGTTATTGATCAACAGCAGAGGTTGAACGCCGGGAGTATTGACTTTGCGGTGCAAGGGATTAAACGTCCCGAACAATCCACAATCTACCTGGCCCTGGAGGTTTCTATCACCGTCGCCGACAACGACATAGAGCGAGCCGAAGATAGAGCCCATATCCTGAGTCTTGCCACGGGATCCCCAACCTTGCCAGTGGTGATAGGGGCCAACATAGACCAGGCGCGCCATGAATTCGCCGCCCAACGGGGCGTTACCCTTATCGCAGTTGCCGACTAAGACCCCATTTCCGGGCAACACAGAGACCCGGAGATTCACAGATGAGTTTCTGTGAATCTCCGGGTCTTTTGCATTGCCTGGTAAAGTAAGTTAGCTTCCTACCCCGCCGCCACTTCCACCTTTCCCATGTAATGCGGCATCACCTCAGTGGCGAATAGTTCTATGGACCGCATCGCCTGCTCGTGCGACAGGTCTCCCCACTGGAAGGAACAGACGAAATAGTTGGCCCCGGTAGCCACGTATTCATCCATGTACTCGCGGATGGTTGCCGGTGATCCGGCAATGGCCCCGAACCCGGCCCCCGCTCCCGAGTGGCCGTCGCCCAGCCCGCCGCGCAAATTGGCCCGCCGCTGCTGCCTCTCCAGTTCCTCCAGCGACGCGTCCAGGTCTCGCCGTTCCTCCCGGGGCAGGTCCCGGGGCGGCGCCGCTGCTGGCCGGGGATTCATCCCCGAACCGTAAAACTGGGTCAAGCCGCGCCGTTCCGCCTCCAGCCGCCGGGGTGTGCCCAGGTTCCAGCGATAGGACTCCCAGGCCGGCTGTGCTTCCCGCTGCGCCTGTTCGTCAGTCTCCGCCAGCAGCATGTGGTTGACCAGGCCAATCTTCGGCTCCGTGCCCTGGATGGTCAGGGCCCCCTTGCCCTGGTGCTTCTCCCACTCTTCCTTGTAGCGCTTTACGTTGGCTTCAAACCCGTCCAGGGAACCGACGATGATGGTATTCATGCCGTCAATAGCCGCCGTTTCCACGTTGCGCATGTACCAGAAGGGCGGGAAGGGAGCCTGCTGCGGTCGCAGGCGCATGGGCAACTCGTCAAAATTGTAAAAGTCGCCGTGGAAGGTCAGCTCTTCGTGGCTGAGACCCTCTTGAATGCAGCGCAGCGTCTCTTCGTAGCGCGCCGCGTTGGCCTCCACGTCCGAGTCCTGCCCCCAGAAGAACGCTTCAAAAATGCCGCCTCGTCCCACGCCCAGCTCCAGCCGCCCGTTGCTCAAGTGGTCCAGCATGCTGATTTCTTCGATCAGCCGGATGGGATGGTGCAGGGGCAGAACATAGACGCACGGCCCGAAGCGCATGGTGGTGGTGCGCTGCGACAGGGCCGCCAGGAACACGTTCTGGGAGGGGGCCAGGCTGTGGACCGCCGGAGTGTGGTGCTCGGCCAGGTGGTAAGAGTAAAAGCCGGCCGCCTCCAGCCTTTCCAACTGGATGAGCCTCAGGTCGTAAATTTCCTGCAGCGTCATTCCGTGACAGGGTTCAATGTGGTCGAAAACTCCAAACTCCAGTGCCATTGACTTCTCCTTGATCGGTAATTCGCTGATTGCTACTGTTTAACTGGCCTATTTTACTACTCGAAGGATTTAATAACAATGCCAGTATAGTATTCCAATTTCCTATATACACGCCCGTTCCCAGGCCCCCGCCTTTCCTGTGAAGGCAGAAACCTCTGTCCTTGAATTCAGATTTTAGATAAGGCTCCCGGTAAGGTGGTCCCGCTACCCGTAGGGGCGGTTCGCGAACCGCCCCTACCCTCGCCCTCGACTCTTGCTCCTACAACCAACCACCCGAAAGGGTTCGAACAATTCTCTACCTCTTCACGGGCTGAAATTTCTGCCCGCGGTCCTGCGACTGTCGTCAACCTGAAGGCAAGAATCTCCCGGCGTCCCTTTTCGTCGTTCCCGCGCAGGCGGGAACCTCGCTGCAAATCATCATCTCTGCTTCCCGCCGGAATATCGTTAAACCGTTCTTACGCATCATTCCAATCTTGTTTACCAACCGGAAACCTGCTGTCAGCCCCCGTGCATCATCAAATCCGCCGCCCGCTCCGCCATCATTATGGTCGTAGCATTGGTGTTGGCCCGCGTGATTTCAGGCATTACCGAAGCGTCAATAACCCGCAACCCCTCCAGGCCGTGTACCCGGCAATACTGGTCCACCACCGCCATCGGGTCCGTCGCCGGTCCCATCTTGCAGGTTACCGACGTATGCCCCGCAATTCCCGAGTTCAGCGCCAGCCAGTGGTCCAGCGCCGCGTCGTCGGCCAGGTCGGCGTCGGTGGGTGAGAGTCGTTCTCCCAGCAACCCTTCAAAGCAGGGGTGCTGGAAAATTTCCGCGCACCGCCGGACTGCCGAGCGCAGGCGCGCCCGGTCCCTTTCGTCGGTAAGGAAACGGTAGTCCAGCTTCGGCTGCACCTTGACGTCGGTGGATGTCAGGGTCAGCTCGCCCTGGCTGAAGGGTAGCTCCAGCCGGCAGCCGATACGTATGTCCGGCGATTCCACCCCCTCCGGATATGACGTGGTGGGCTGGACCTGGATGTCGTTGCGGTGCCGGGTCCCGTCCCCTGACTCCGACTGTGACCCGTCTGCGGCGAATCGCAGACCTACCTGGTTGCGCGGTGCGTCTGCGGGAAGGCGCGGCCCCCTGCCAGCCCCGAATCTGATGGAGGCCGAAGGATGGTTCTTCATGTTCCGACCCACCCCTGCCAGGTCGTGCAAAACCTCAATTCCGGTCTCCCGCAGGTGGTCCGCCGGCCCTACCCCCGAAAGCATCAATAACTGGGGCGATGCTATGGCGCCGCCGCTGAGGATTATTTCCTCTCCCTCCACCACGAACATCTCGCCGTCGCTCTCCACCTCCACGCCCGTTGCCCGCTTGCCGTCAAACCGGATGCGGTGGGCCACCACGTTGGCCTTGATGGTGAGGTTCAGGCGGTGCCGGCAGGCATTAAGGTAGGTCAGCGCGGTGCTCATCCGAACGCCGCCGGGGTTGTTCAGCGGAAAAGCGCCCACCCCGGTGCCTTCCGGGTTGTTCATGTCGCTGTCTTCTGGGAAGCCCAGGTCAATGCATGCCTGGAAGAAAGCCTCCTGTAGCGGAAGCCAGTCCTCTCTCGAGTGTCTCCAGACCGGTATGGGCCCCTCGGAACCGTGGAAATCGTCGCGAACGTCGGCATCCGATTCCAGCTTGCGGAAAAAGGGCAGGGTATGCAGGTAGCTCCATTCGGTGTTGCCGGCCTCGGCCCAGGCGTCAAAGTCCTCGGGCAGCCCCCGCAGGAAAATCTGGTGATTGATGGCGCTGGTCCCTCCCGTAACTCGGCCCCGTGCCACCAGGGCGGGCCCCGGCAGTTCCGGGGTGGACTGTCCCATGAAGGACCAGTTATGGGGCGCATTCAGCTCCGAGGCGGCCTGGTTGAGGTCGTGCTTCAGTTCCGCCGGCATCCTCTCGGGATCCGGATAATCCGGTCCCGCCTCCAGCAGCAACACCGACCTTGCGCTGTCCTCGCTGAGGCGATTGGCCAGGACGCATCCCGCCGACCCGGCCCCGATTATGATTACGTCATATTTCATCGAATTCTCCGTAGAATCAGGTTCCCAAAAACCTGCATTGCATCTCAATAGACCCTTCCCCATCGAAGGGCTTAGAGGAGTATGTACTTGCAAAAGACCCTGCTCAGTTAGTAAGTCATTCTGAACGATTTAGTATGTCATTCTTGTATGTGTTAGCTAATTCGATGACAAAAGTTGCAGTGTT
>VXOH01000185.1 GCA_009840135.1 Chloroflexota bacterium
ATGTTGCCACCGTCACCGAACACTCAAATACCCCGCAAAACTAAACAGAACCGACAAAAGGGTAGAGTATATGCGGAACACCGTCAACGCACCTCACTATTGTTCTGACTCCGCTTTTATTGTCGAATTAAGGCTCCAAGGACTAAGGCCTTGGCGGCCGCGGTGTACCCTTCCAGAGTGGTGCGATGGCGATTTCCCAAGCCCAATGCATCCCTCGACACTGTAAAGGCCTATTGCAAATGCAAATGATCTCCATGTATTGGCCTTTCCTCTCAATTCCCAGCCGGTAACTCTTAGTGGCAGTAAACATGGCAGAGCACTCTAACCCCTTATGGGACGTGCTGCACATGCGCGGCATTACCCCTAAGTGAACGGAACCTCTATAGACGCGTAACGCCGTCCGGATGGAGGGGTAGGTTAATTGCGATAGTTGTTAGCTGCTATGCCAGGTTCCACACATTCCCGGCATCCACAACTTAAGCCACTTACGTTTTTCCATTAAGCTCCGCTAGGCTCATATGCCGCAAATGCCGTTCCCGCACCTTCCCGCGCTTCCTAACATCAGAAACCGCTTGCCACAAATATTCATTTCATAGGGCTGCCGATTTTTCCGCTTGGTGCTTTGCGCGCCTCTTAGGTCTGCCCGCCATTTCGCACCTCTTTCGAATTGGTATTGAATGTCCGAGGTTACCGACACTCTGCAAGGCTTAACGCCTTCCTGAATCTCTCTGCCCCCCTATCTTGGGCTTCAGCTTTACCTTTTCTCTTCTTTCTGGCGGGCCAACATCAACCGAAGTATATGGAGCTTCATTCGGTCGTCTATCGACCATCTTTCCCTTAGAAGCAACCATTCTTTCTGGCAAGGGAAGCGGCGGGGTCTCGGGGGCCTCATCGATAACTCGACGATATGTCTCCCCCTTGGCTATCCGCCTTGCCGACCTTTCAGATATTCCCCAGGCCTTCGCTATCGCCGCCGCGCTGTGCCCGTAACTCCAGGCCGGCCTGATTTGGATTACGGTATCGCGGTCGAACGCCCGTCGACCTTGCTTGCTCGTTTCCATACCCTTTACCTCCGGCGCAAATTTTTGGAAGAACCTTTTCGGTAGCGTTTAGGACATTCTGGAACTATTGCGGAACCTTTCGCGTACATTTTCCATCCAAAAAGAGGGCTAATGGCCCCAAAAACTGACTGATTTTGATGATGATTGAGCCTCATTTTTAGGCCTTTCCAGGGCTCTTTTAGCTATAGAAAATGTCATTTTCGGCCTGAGAGCAAATTTTTTCGGTGGTGAAATTTTGGCGACCGCTATTATATATAAGGGGGGTGTGAGAAAGACGCCCGCGACACGCGGGGGGATGGGAGAGTCCTGCCCGCCAGCGGACTAACGAGCCTCTGTAAAGTGTCCTCTCCCTCGACTTAGCGGGTTGCCAACGTCTATATCCCACCGAGACCCGCCGCAAATCGAGAACCAGAAGCTACGCTCGGGAAGGCTTGGCGTTGTGGTAGTAAATTTTCTGGCAACTCTGCGAGGATTAATTCTTACCCTCCTGCCAACAGCGCCCACACACCGAAGCGGACAATCGAAAGCAATTCGGTCCACTGCTTGAACGAAACTCTCCTACTCGGAGAAGGTCGCCAAAGCTCCGTTTTGGTTAGTTCCTCTCGTTGCTGGCCGGCAAATCCGCCAGCCATTTCTCAATATCGCTGGCTCGCCAACGGATCGTCTTGCGACCCAGCCGAACGGGGCGGGGGAATCTCCCTTCGTTCATTGCGCTGTAAACCATAGTTCGAGAAATCCGTGCTATAGAACATACGTCCCTTATGGTCAGTAGCTGCTCTCCATTTTTCAGGGTCATCAAGAAGAGTCCTCCCTTTATTTTCTTGGGTGCGTCATTTGGTGGTAAAGTAGATTAAGAAATACAGACCTGTAAAATCGAATTTCGATAAAGTCTGTCATGTAACCGTAGTAGACCAAGTAGGTATTGCATCATTTCCTCCGTTGTGAACGAAGTGCGGCGCGTAAGAATAACGGGAAACCTGGTCCAATCAGAGTCAATGCGGTAGGGAAATTAGCCGTGTCTAATGCTGAACGACAAGAGAGAAATCGGGAAAAACGCCGTGGCGAAAGCCTTTGTTCAGTTCCCGGTTGTCCCGCTAAAGTAGAAGGTCAATCTCGATGTGAAATGCATCGTGAGGAGTTCAATGAAAACCAGCTACGTCCACAAAGGCTACGGCGAGAAGAGCAACGGACGGCAGCGGATGAAAAGACACGGTTGGTGACAAACACTATGGCTGCCAACTGGACGGTAACTGGCTTGGCAATGCTGCTGGAGAACGCCTGGTTGATTGATGTCATTAGCCATCGGCATGCCTATTACGATCGATGGTCATCGCATCTTGGGTTGTTCGCTCCTAGCCTTTTGTCTTCACTGCCTCAGAAACCCGAGTTAGCCCATTGGAATGATTATTTCCGTGAACACGCGGAAGCCCTGAAAGCCTATTGCCAGGCTGTTCCATTGTTGGAAGAACATGGTCACGAGGCGGGTTGGGGCAAGTTGGCTGATCTCATTAAAGAGATTGAAACGAAATTTGCAATTGATAGCAGTAGTTTGAAGCGAGCCCACTGGGAGATTTGCGAGGCAAATGAAGCCCTTTTCGCTTTGGCGGAAGCTGTTAAGGACAATCTACCCAACTGTCTGCCCAAACCTGAACCTTACAAGGAGCCTCCCGTCGTTCCAACGGTGTTAATGGAAGAGATTGGCATTTTGTTGGATGCCAAGTCCTTAAAGTCATCAGAGTAGCCAAAGGTACACCCAAAGGTACACAAACTTGGAAATGGCCCCAAATAAAGTCTATTTCGTAGCTAAAACGGGCCTACTTATAAGTCCTCGCACTCCCGCCACCTTTCCTCGCAGGTTGGTAAAATGCAAGGGGCCCGACCGATTTCAGGTCGGGCCCCTTTCTTTTCTCCTGGTGGGGGCCCAATTTTGAGGGTGGCCCTCACTGCCCGGGCCTCCGATGCAGGGAAGGGGTAACCAGAAGGAGGATCTAGGCGACCAGCCCCTCCGCTCGCTTGAGTTCGTCAAGCTCGTCGCCAATGTAGGCGACATCTTCGCTGATCTTGCCTTGTAGTGCCGCCAGAACTCTTTCCCCGGACAGGGGCAGTTCGCGAATTCTCACGCCCACGGCGTCGTAGATGGCATTGGCTATAGCTGCCGGTGGCCCAAAGCCGGGGGGTTCCGCCACGGCCCTGGCTCCGAAGGGCCCGTCTTCGGAAGGCACGCGTACCATGAGGGTTTCCAGTTCCGGCAGGTCCAGGGCCAGGGGCATCAGGTATGAGGCGAAGGAAGGATTTCGCACCGCGCCGGTTTCCTGGTCGAAGAGCATGTCCTCGGTCAGGGCGCGGCCAATGCCCTGAACGGCGCCGCCCTCCAATTGGCCTTCCACGGCCATGGGATTGATGGCTACCCCAACATCCTGGCACTGAACGTAGCGTGTCAGCTTGACCTGCCCCGTCGCCCGGTCCACTTCCACCTCCGCAGCCTGGGCGCTGAATACCGGGGCGTAGGGCAGGGTGGACAGGGAGGCATTTCCAACTATGGGTCCCGTCCGGGAGTTGACGCTGGCGGAGGCCAGTTGTCCCAGGGTAAGGCCCTGGGGCGGATTGTCATGGACATAGACCCGCCCGCCGGCGCAACCTAAGGCCTCCTGGGGTACGCCCAGGCGATCGGCGGCCAGCGCCAGCAATTTATCCCGCGCATCCTCGGCGGCCATTTGTACCGCCTTGCCCTGGCTGTAAACAATGCGACTGCCGCCGCTGGGGCCGGTAAAGGGGGCTAAATCGGTATCCCGGCTGGCAACTATAATATCGCCAATGGAGATACCCATAACCTCGGCTGCAATGGAAGCCAGGGAAGTATCACTGCCGGATATGTCCACGGAGCCTGTGAGCAGGCTGGCGGTGCCGTCCTCGTTGACGCTGATGGAAGCGGTGGAGGGCCCGGTGCCGCTGCGCCATTCGCAAAGGGCGATTCCCACACCATGGCCATCGGGCAGTTCCTTGGGCAGGCCAAGACGCTCCTTGATTGCCGCCAGGGTCTGCTCCAGGCCGTTACCGGGCACCCTGGACCCGTTTACGGCAATATCCCCCTCCTTGATGGTGTTTTTCAAGCGGAAATCCAGGGGGTCCATGCCCAGCTTGTGGGCAATGATGTCCATGTGGGATTCCACGGCAAAGGTCATATCGGCAACGCCGGAGGCGCGGTAGGAGCCTACATACACTTTGTTGGTGTAGGCGCCGTAGGAGCGCAGCCGGAAGTTGGGGATATTGTATGCGCCCAGTCCGTGACCGATGCCTGAATTGGGGCCGGCTCCCAGGTAGGCGCCAACGTCAAAAATGGTGTAGGCCTCGCGGGCGATTATTGTACCGTCATTGTTTACGCCGGTCTTGATGTAATTGGTCACGGGATGGCGGGGCCCGTTGAGGGTAAAGACCTCTTCCCTGGTGTTAATCAGCTTGACCGGGCTCCCCGTCCTCATGGAGAGCAGGGCAGGAAAGGCCTCAAAGGCCAGCCTGAGCTTGGCGCCGAACCCTCCGCCTAATTCCATGGGGATTATCTTTATGTTGGAAAGGGGCATGTCCAGTACCGAAGCGAGCTGGGCGCGGACCTGATAGGGGCCTTGGGTGGAAGCCCAGATGGTCAGCCGGCCGTTGGCCTCCACGTTGGCCGCGCAGGCCATGGGTTCCAGGAAACCCTGGTTTATTCCCTGCGAACGGAAGGTATCCTCAAAAACGTGGTCGGCTTCCATGAACGCCTGGTCCACGTCGCCCCGGTCGGCGTCCAGCAGGGTACAGATGTTGCCTCCCTCAATGGTGAAGCCGTATCCCTCATAGGACTCCAGGTCTGGGTGGACCGACGGCGCCCCGGAACGCAGGGCGGTGAGCGGGTCAACCACGGCTCCCAGGTCTTCGTATTCCACCTCGATCAGTCCGATCGCTTCCTGGGCGGTAATCTCGTCCTCGGCTGCCACCGCCGCCACGGGTTCCCCGATGTAATAGACGATGTCCCGCGCCATTATGTAACGGTCTTTCAGGGCGCCGGAACCGAACCGAATCTGGGGGAAATCATAACCGGTGATTACCGCCCTGACTCCGGGGAGGGCCGTCGCCTTAGAAGTATCAATGCTGATGATGCGGGCGTGGCTGCGGGTGCTGGCCAGAATCTTGCACATCAACATCCCTGGCAAATAGACGTCGCCGGCGTAGTTGGCCTGTCCCGTTACCTTTTCCCACGCGTCTACCCGGGGATGGCTTTGCTCCAATACCTGAAAATCGGCCATTTTGGTCCTCCCTGTTGGGCCTGAGTCTATACCCCATAAAATTGAGAGGCTAGGGTCCTGGATATAGTTTCCCCCTGACCCTGGTGGATACACGACATTTTTTGCAATGTGAAATGTAAATGAAGGCCCTTTCCTTCAAGGGGAAAGGATATTGAGCGGTGGCTACGAATTTTGCTCCCGCATGGTTTCGGCGGCCAGCATAATGGCTTCGATCACCTTGGTGTAGCCCGTGCAGCGGCAAAGGTTGCCGCCTATGGCAAATTTGACGTCTTCCTCGCTGGGAACCGGGTTGTCCTGCAGAAAGCCGACGGCGGCCATAATCAGGCCGGGCGTGCAGTAGCCACACTGGAGGCCGCCCTTTTCGATGAAGGCCTGCTGGACTGCGTGAAGGCCGTCCGGCGATGCCAGACCTTCGACGGTGGTAATCTCCGCGTCCCTTGCCGAATGGGCGAGGACAAGGCAGGAAGTGACCGGTTTGCCGTCCAGAATTACGGTGCAAGCGCCGCAGTCGCCCTCATCACAGCCCTTCTTGGTGCCGGTGAGCTGCATTTCGTCTCGCAGGGTGTCCAGAAGCGAGTAATAGGGCGCCACCAGCAATTGCCTGCGCCGACCGTTAACCGTAAATTCCAAAGGCTGTTTCTGCAATGGGAGACCTCCGTCGCGAGATTCGGCTCGGGGCAGAAAGGGAAAATCAGGTCTTGTCAGGGAAGGCTTCCATACAGAAACCCGCTAGAATGCCGTTTGGACTGCCAGGCGGCGCTGCTCTTCAAAGGAGAGTCTCTCTCCCCTTGCCATTCTGAATGCGTACTGGAGGGTACGGTTGGTCAGCGCCTCCACCATTTCCTTTCGGTAATCAGCAGAACCCCGAACATCATCAATGGGTGTTGCCTGGTTTCTCGCCTCGTTTGCAGCTTCAGCCAGCAGGTCGGCCGTTACTTCCTTGCCCTTCAGCACTGCCTCCGCCGCCGAGGCTCGGAAAGGCACGGGTCCCACGGCGCCCAGGGCAATGCGGGCATCCTTGCAGGTTCGCCCGTCGTCTTCCAGGGTCAGCACCGATGCCACACCCACCGTGGCTATGTCCATGGCTCCCCGCGGGCTATGCTTTATGTAAAGGGAACCTGTGCGAGGCTGGGGAGGAGGCAGTTTCAGACCGGTAAGCACCTCCCCCGTGGACAGGGCGGTTCGGCCAGGCCCCCGGAAGAACTCAGTGAGAGGGAGAGTCCGTGCGCCTTCCGGCCCGGCGATGTTGCATTGGGCGTCAAATGCGAGGAGAGCGGGTAAGGTGTCACCGGCAGGCGAGGCGTTGCAGACATTCCCGCCCACGGTTGCCAGATTCCTTACCTGCACGCCTGCAAAGGAAGTTGCGCCGGTGGCGAGGGCCTCGTAATAACGACGGATGCGGGGATCCAACTCGATGGCCTGGACTGTGGCCAGCGCTCCCAGGTTGAGGCCGTTTCGGGCGCTGTAGGTGATTCGCCGGAGGGATGAGATTCCCTTGATATTTACTACGCAACTGGGACGCCAGAAGCCCTGCCGCCACCGTACCAGGAAGTCGGTGCTGCCGGCCACCAGCCTGGCATCTTCCCCATGCCGCTGCAGCAGGGAAATGGCCTGCCGGAGATTTCGGGCTTCCAGGTAATCAAACCTGAGCATGAGAACCCCCTATGGAGAGCAGAATCGCCGCAATAGCCCCGCAAGGCCATGTCCACGGGAAGGCCGTTTGACGGCAATTATAGGAGGCGGTTCGAGAACGGGTCAATAACAGGCGGTCGGCGGGCCAGGGTCTCTCGATCTTCGACAGCATCCTGTCCAGTCCGTTCGTGGTGAGCTTGTCGAACCATAAGCGGATGGCCCTTCGACAAGCTTAGGGCGTACGGGCCCGGCAACAATCGAAAGACCTCGGTCGGCGGGCAGGCGCCGTCGCGTTATGGATTTGTGACTACGGCATCGTACCTGGGTAGGCAGGAACCTCGAACTCGGAATAGTCGTCCAAACCGAGAAGTGAAACGATACGTCTCTTCGCACTTCAGTTGCCCTGAACTCCTGTTCAAATTCGGTTTCGGGTGGCCCCCCTTCGGAGCAGGGCAGCCAATCTGGTTGGCCCCTGCCACAATGCCGGGCGACACTTCCTATATGCCAACTCTTCCGTTTATTGGGCTGTGTTGCTACTGATAGTGCCTTCTGTTAACCTAACCGGCAGTCTTACCATGGCTGGTTAGATGGGCCGCCGAAGTTTCGACCCTGGCGGTGGATTTGCCCCAAACGCACCCTGTTGAGGATGCCGTTGTCCCAGACCGCTGACATTCACGCTTCCCTGTTTGTAACCTGCATTGTTGACCAGCTTTATCCCCAGGTAGGCGTAAGCGCCGTTAGGGTGCTGCGCCGGCTGGGAGTGGAAGTGGACTTTCCCCTGGACCAGACCTGCTGCGGGCAGCCTCTTTACAATTCGGGATTTACGCGACAGGCCCGACAATTAGCCGAGAGAACCCTGGAAAGCCTTTCCCTCGCCCAGTATGTCGTGGTGCCTTCCGGTTCCTGCGCTGCCATGCTCAAGGTGTTTTACCGCGACCTTTTTGCGGGAGATGCCCAGTGGGAGGAGCGGGCCGAGCGGCTTGCCGGGCGCGTGTACGAATTTTCCGAGTTCCTGGTCAAGGTGCTGGACATTACTGACGTTGAAGCCAGTCTTCCTTCCAGGGCGACTTACCATTCCAGCTGCCACCTGCTGCGGGAACTGGAAGTAAGGGAGGAACCGCTGGCGTTGTTGAACCGGGTGGACGGACTGGAGTTGGAGCCGCTGCCCCAGGCGGCAACCTGCTGTGGTTTTGGAGGTACATTTTCGGTGAAGTATCCCCATATTTCCGAGGGGATGCTCCAGGACAAGATTGATAACGTCCTGGGGACCGGTGCCGATACCTTGATTGCATGCGACATGAGCTGTCTGATGCACATTGGCGGCGGCCTGAGTCGGCAGGGACATCCGGTGGCGACAGCGCACATCGCGGAGGTCCTGGACAGCCGGAGAGGGGGCGCTTCCCATGGCTGAAATCAAGACCGCCCAGTTCCAGTCCGCTTCCGGCGCCGCCATTAAGGATCCCATTTTACGCCGCGCGCTGACCCAGGTTGGCGGAGGATTCAGTGAAGCCAGGCTGGACGCCATTGACGAGGTTGGCGAGGACGTCTGGGAAAGCTGGAGGGAAGAGGCCAGGCGCATCAAGATTCATGCGTTGGACAACCTGGACTATTACCTTGAACTGCTCCACGACCGTGTGACCCAGGCTGGCGGTCACGTGCATTTCGCCCGGGACGCGACCCAGGCCAATGAGATAGTTTCCCGGATTGCCAATTCACGAGGCGTAAAGATCGCCACCAAGAGCAAGTCCATGGTCTCCGAGGAGTTGGACCTCAACAAGACCCTGGAGGCCAATGGCGTAGAGGTTTACGAAACGGACCTGGGAGAGTACATCATCCAGCTGGCTGAAGAAACTCCCTCGCACCTGGTGGCGCCGGCCCTTCACAAGACGAAGGAGCAGGTTTCGGAACTCTTCCATGAGAAGCTGGGGGTGCCCCTCACTGACGACATAGAGGAAATGGCTCGGGTTGCGCGGGTTACGCTTCGGGATAAATTCCTGCAGGCGGATCTGGGCATCAGCGGAGCTAACTTCCTGGTGGCCGAAACCGGAACACTGGTAATCATCACCAATGAAGGCAACGGGCGCCTCTGCACGTCTGCCCCCCGGATCCACATCGGTATAACCGGCATGGAAAAGGTGATTCCGTCGCTTCAGGACCTGGCGGTCTTTTTGCGCTTGCTGCCCCGCTCGGCAACGGGCCAGCGGTTGACCAGCTACGTGAGCATGGTGACCGGGCCGCGCCGCAGTGAGGACGAGGACGGCCCCGAGGAATTTCACCTGGTGCTGGTTGACAACGGACGTTCCCGCCTCCTCGCCGACCCGGACTTGCGGGAGTCCCTTTACTGTATCCGGTGCGGCGCCTGCCTGAACATCTGCCCAGTTTACGGCAAGATCGGGGGGCACGCTTACGGATGGGTATATCCCGGACCCATCGGCGCCATAGTCTCGCCAACGCTGGTGGGGCTGGGCCAGGCGAAGGACCTGCCCCAGGCATCCAGTCTTTGCGGAGCGTGCCGGGAGGTTTGCCCCATCAAGATAAACATTCCGAGAATGCTGCTCCACCTGCGCCACAAGCTGGCGGAAAGTCCTGATGAGTCGGAAAGAGCCGCGTCAACCGCCGAGAAGATTGCGGCCAACGGATACGCCTGGCTGATGAGCAACCAAACAATGCTTACCGCAGCAAAGAAGGTGGGTCGCCTGGCTCAGACGCCCTTTGTCAGCGACGGTAAGGTGTCCAGGGCTCCCCTGCCGCTGGTTTCGAAGTGGACGGCGGCCCGGGACCTGCCTGCCTTGCCCAAACGTACCTTCCGCGAAATATGGGAGCAGGAACTGGAGGGGCAAGGGGAGCAACAACGTGCAGCGAGGAATAGGGACAATGACATCGGACAGGACGGCAACCAGGCATGACTAACCAGGTTGAAACCTCGCTTGGGATTCCCAGGGACGAGTTCCTGGCCCACGTGCGTCGAAGCCTTGGCCGGGGCCCGGATGTCCTCCAGCCCGACGTTTCCAACCCCGTCCTCCAGGAGACCCTGGCCCAAATGGAAAGCAGGGCCGAGGAAGCGCGGCGACGGCTCGAGGCCGAACGAGAGTCTCTGGTGGACCGATTCGCCGAGACAGCGCAGTTGCGTAACTGGAACCTGTTCTGGACGGGGAGTTCGGAACACGCGGTTAGTTACATCGTTGAGGTAGCCCAGGCCCATAGTGGCGGTCAGGTAGCGCGCTCTGACCAATCGGCTCTGACGGATTTGCCCCTGGACGATGCCCTGGAGAGCCTCGGGATACGGTCGGTGTTGGTCAAGCGTGGTGACGAGCGCACCCAGGATTCACTTAGGCAGCAAATCGTTGAATCCGGGGTGGGAGTGACCGGGGCGGACTTTGCGGTTGCGGAGACGGGATCAGTGGTTGTTCTGCCACGGCAAGGCTTGAGCCGGCTCGTGTCCCTCGTTCCTCCCGTTCACGTGGCAGTGGTGCGGCCCCAGGACGTGGTTGGCAGCCTGGATGATGTATTCCTGTTTCGCAGGTTGGAATACCACGGCAATGGGGGCGACATGGGGAGTTATGTGAATTTCATAACCGGCCCCAGTCGCACTGCCGATATTGAAATGAAGCTGGTGGTGGGCGTCCACGGCCCGAGGGAAGTACACCTGGTGCTGCTGGGTTAGCGCCGAATATATCCAGGGCCAGGAGGCCAGGCCATGCCCGTAAGAATAGGCTTCACCGTGTTCCGCAAGCAAATGCTGGAGAAGGAACTTGACAACATCATGGGGCTGTTGCCTCAGCTGGGTGTCGAAAAAGTATTCCTGACCGGCGACATGATCAGCGGGGATATCTCTCCCGACAGCCGCATAGACCTGGTGGTGGTTCACGACACCGATGCCGCGTTCGGTCGCCGGGCTGACTTTTTCTCCTACCACCTGGCCAGCATGGTGGCGGTGGACTGCCAGGTATATACTCCCCGGGAATTCGAGGAAATGCAGGACACGCTACCTGCGCTATGCTTAGCGAAAAAGTACGGAAGGGTGATTTTCAGTGCCGAATAATCTGGCCGAGGGAGCGCGTTGGCTTCGCCAGGCAGAGCAGGACCTGCTTGACGCCCAGTTCAACCGAGAAGGGGAACGCTACAACCTGGCCTGCTTCCTTTGCCAGCAGGCGGCGGAAAAGGCGGTTAAGGCTTATCTTTACCACCGGGGTTCGGAAGATGTGTGGGGGCACTCGCTGATAGACCTTTGCGAAGATGCAAAGGTTTTTGAGATGTACTTTGACGTCATCAAGAGTGAGGCCCGTCAACTGGACAAATACTTTGAGATAACCCGCTACCCGGGCTTCCTGCCGGGAGGCATCTGCTCGGAGGCCTTCGAGGACGTAGATGCGGAGAGAGCCCTGTTCCTGGGCCGTACCGTGGTGGAGTTTGTGAAGGAGCGGCTGGGTTAAGTACTACAGGGCGCTGGCATAGTACCTACCTGCTGGCTGCCTGCCACAGCCTTACCGTTCTTTCCGCAGCCCCCTCCAGCAATTCTTCCGTTCTTGACAGGCTCCTTTCAAAATTCATGGGGCGGTCGGATATGCAGACAACTCCGGCAATGCCGTTGTTGTAGAGTTCCTGGTAGCCTTCTCCCAGGCTGCCCGCCAGGATGACCGCGGGGACGCCGTAGGGTGCCGCCTTTCTGGCTACACCTACCGGGGCCTTGTTGTAGATTGACGAAAGGTCGGCGCGCCCTTCCCCGGTAAGAACCAGGTCCGCGTCGCACACCTGTTCCTCAAATCCCAGGACCTCGCAAACCATGTCTATGCCTGACTGAAGGCGGCCGCCGGCGAAGGCCATCAGCCCGGCTCCCAACCCGCCGGCCGCGCCGGCGCCGGGGAAATCGCCTTCCAGAAAGTCCAGGCCCAGGTCCTGTCGGGCCACGGCGGCGAAATTGGCCAGGGCGGCGTCGAGCTCGGCCACAATTTCCGGCGTGGCCCCCTTCTGGGGTCCATAGATGGCCGAGGCGCCGGACGGCCCGCACAGGGGATTGGTAACGTCGGTGGCCCCGATTATAGAAACCTGGGACAGGCTGGAATGCATCCCGGACGTGTCTATCCGGGCCAGTCTGGCCAGGGCCGCGCCTCCCTTGGGTAACTGATTGCCGTTCCCATCCAGGAAGCGCGCGCCCAGGGCGGAGGCCATGCCCATGCCCGCGTCGTTGGTGGCGCTGCCGCCCAAACCTACGATAATTCTCGTAAAGCCCCGGTCTATGGCTTCCTTGATAACTTCGCCCGTGCCGTAGGTAGTTGTGGTTCGGGGATTGCGGCGGCGGGGAGGGACCATGGCCAGGCCGGAAGCTCGGGCCATTTCAATGACTGCCGTCTGTCCGTCGCCCAGAACTCCCCAGGAAGCTTCCACGGCATGACCCAAGGGCCCTGTAACTATGCTGCGGAAAATCTGCCCTTGGGTGCTGTCCACCAGAACTTCCAGGGTACCGTCGCCGCCGTCTGCCACGGGCACCAGGACCGTGGCCGTTTCCGGCGAGGCTCGGAGCACGCCGCGCTCTATGGCTTGTGCGGCCTGGAGGGCCGATATGCTTCCTTTGAAGCTCTGGGGGGCAATTACTATCTTCATGGGTACTCCACTTTCTGGATACTCGCCTAATCCGTTGCTTGCCAGGCGTGCTTGCCAGGCGTGCTTGCCAGGGGTCGAGCTGGGGTGCCTGGGCGCACCTCTCATCAGCCGACCCAATGGGCCTGTGGCGCTATCCTGCTGGTAAGGGTTGTATCCATTCTAACCTCTCTCTGCTAAAATCGGGGCACGTCGCCGGAGCCCATTTGTTCGGCTCCACAGGGCTTACCGTTCTCGGTCCCTCGACGAAGGAGGTGGCTCGTTGCCGTCAAAAGAAGACCTGAAACGCCAGGCATTTGAAGCCATAGACTCACGGGCTGATGAATTGGTCAACCTGGCGAAAACGATATTGCAAAACCCTGAGCCGGGGTTCCGAGAAGTAAAGACCTCTCAGTTGGTTTGCAGCAAGCTGGCGGAAATGGGCCTGCCTTTCCGGTCGGGTCTGGGGCTGACCGGAGTCAGGGCGGACCTGACCGGAGGAAGTCCGGGTCCCACCATGGCGCTGCTTGGCGAACTGGATTCGCTGATAGTTAACGAGCACCCGCATGCCGACGCCAGCACGGGTGCGGCCCATGCGTGCGGCCACCATTGCCAGATCGGTATGCTGTTGGGAGCGGGATTGGGCCTCAACCAGCCGGATATTCTTTCGTCCCTCAGCGGGCGGGTAGCCCTGATTGCGGTACCTGCCGAAGAATACATCGAGATTGAATACCGCGACTCCTTGCGGCGCGAAGGTCAGATTGAATTTCTTGGCGGTAAGCCCGAATTGATCAAGCTGGGCGAGTTTGACGATGTGGACCTGGCGATGATGGTCCACACCACCAGTAACGTTGAAGAAGGAAAGCTGTGCATCAGCGGCACAAACAACGGCACGGTTGCCAAGAAAATCCAGTTCCTGGGCAAAGGGGCCCATGCCGGTGGGTCGCCGCACCTGGGAATAAACGCACTTAATGCCGCAACCCTGGCCCTGAGCGCCATTCACTACAACCGGGAGACCTTCCGTGATTCAGACACGGTGCGGGTCCATCCCATCATTACCAAGGGCGGCGAGGCCGTTAGCGCCGTTCCGGCGGAGGTAAGGATGGAGACCTTTGTGCGCGGCAAGACCTTGGACGCCATCATGGATGCCAATATGAAGGTTGACCGGGCTCTCCGGGCCGGCGCGATGGCCGTGGGGGCCGGCGTGAACATCCAGACCATCCCTGGATACATGCCCCTGGTCCAGAACCGGCAAATGAACGATATTTTCGGGCCCAACGCCGCTGCCCTGGTGGGCGAGGAGGGCGTGGGCCACGTGGCCCACAGAACCGGCTCCACCGACATGGGTGATATCAGCCAGATTATGCCGGCCATTCATCCCTACGTGGGAGGGGCCACCGGCCTGGGTCATGGCGCCGATTACGTGATCCAGGACTACCAGTTGGCGGTTATTACGGCAGCAAAGTCAATGGCGGCGACAGTCATTGACCTCCTGGCCGATGGGGCAAACCTGGGAGGCAGGGTTGTGGCCGAGCACCGGCCGGAAATGACCAGAGCAGAGTACCTGACGTTCATGCGGTCCCTGGCCAGCGAACAGACCTTTGAGGCTGAATAGATATGTTTACTAGAGAAGAACTAAAGCGCAAGGCCTGCGAGGCCATTGACCGGCACCGTACTGAGATTATCGGAGTTTCGCAGCAAATTCTGAAGAACCCGGAGCCGGGGTTCAGCGAATACAAGACCGCCAAGTTGGTGGCCGACAAGTTTGACGAGATGGGAATTGGCTACCGCAGCAGCCTCGCGATAACAGGCCTGAAGGGCCAGGTTTCCGGTGGCGCTGGTCCGGGACCCAGGGTGGCAGTAATTGGGGAGTTGGACTCGCTGATAGTCAACGAACATCCCCATGCCGACGAGGAAACCGGCGCCGCTCACGCCTGCGGCCATCACTGCCAGATCGGGATGATGCTGGGGGCCATGCGGGGACTTATGCAGCCGGAGGTTCTGGCCGAGCTTTCTGGGGAACTCGTTCCTTTCGCCGTACCCGCCGAGGAGTTCATCGAAGTGGCCCGCCGCCTTCAGATGAGAGAAGAGAAGAAGCTGGAATTCATGGGCGGCAAGCAGGAGTTGATCCGGCTGGGCGAGTTCGACGACGTGGACGTGGCCATGATGTGCCATACCGCCAGCGATATGGGCGACCACAGATTTGCCATAGGTGGGACCAGCAACGGCCATGTGGTCAAATACGTCCAGTTCCTGGGAAGAGGTTCCCATGCCGGCAGCGCTCCCCACATGGGCATAAACGCCTTGAATGCGGCTTCCTTCGCCCTACAGGCAATTCACGCCAACCGGGAGGTATTCCGGGGAGAGGACACGGTCCGGGTACACGGCATAATGACCAAAGGTGGGGAAGCGGTAAACGCGGTGCCCGCTGACGTCCGATTGGAATGGCGGGTCAGGTCGGGCAGCCCCAAAGCGGTTGTCCGGAATTCTGAGTTGGTGGACCGCTGCTTCAAGTCCGGAGCCCTGGCCGTTGGAGCCAAGGTCAACATCACGAACATACCTGGCTATCTGCCCATGAAGCATGATACGCATCTGCAAGAGCTATTCAGGCAGAATTCCAGCAAGGTCGTTGGCGAATCCAGAACCCTGATAATTCCAGGACGCCGCAACCGGGGTGGATCAACGGACATGGGAGACCTAAGCCACCTGATACCTGTCTGCCATCCTTATGCTGCCGGCGCTGTCGGCTCGGGCCACAGCAAAGAGTACCTAATATCCGACTATGAGTCTGCCGTGGTAAATCCGGCCAAGATCATGGCGATGGTGGTAATTGATTTGCTCGCCGAGGGGGCAAAGAAGGCCAACGAGGTGACGGCATCCCACCGGCCGGCAATGAGAAAGGAGGCCTACCTCCGGTTCCAGCGGGAAAGGGCCGGATTCGTGGAGTTTGACGGTGCGCAATAGCCTGCGATAGGGCTCGATTTAACCGAAAAACACTGGAAGGGGGTCCCGCAATTTGCGGGGCCTTTCTTATTGCTTCAGCTTTCTCGGTATCCTGTGCTGAGTAAAAAACTGATCAGTGTCAAAAGATGAGCCCAGAGTACTGCATTACCGCCCCGGCAGCCAGGGGAATGGTCAGGTTGTCGTCAATGGGCAGTGGCAGGATTTCCACGATGGCGGCCACCACCGCACCGGCAAAAAGGGCTGTTTTCACTTGGGTACCCCCGGCGAAAACCAGTCCGGCGGCCACCAGGGAAGCTACCAGGATAAATGCCAGGGTGCCGACCGGTGACTTGCCAAAAAACCTGGGGCCGCCCACCGACTGACCGACTATTGCTGCCGCCGGGTCGCCCAGGGAGAGGAACAGCAACGCCGCAATCGCCACTGTGGGGTCGAAGAGGGCGAAGGCGAGGCATGACCCAATTAGAAGGTAGGTTGCCCCCGTTATGCGACTGTCTTCGTTGTTCTTGAGAAGGAGGCGCAGATACCGCAGAAAGAGCCGGTTAATGCTGCCAACCCTGAAGCGCAACAAGTCCAGTGTCAAGCTGACCAGGGCAAGGGACCCGGCCAGTATGGCGGGTATCGGCTCCGAAACGAAGAAGGCAACAACGGGAAGTATTGAACCGGCTGCAGCGTGGAAAAGGCGCCTTTGCCAGGGTGGCCCGTTGGCTATGGCGCCCATTGAATCATTAAGCTCGTTCAATATTCCGAGACTTTCCCACTTTTAGAACTCTATGGTGAGACCGTCGCCGGCGCGCCAGCGCAACTCTCGAATCTCCACTTCCCTGGGTATTTCGAAGAGCAGCCAGCCATCTATCCCGTAGCCCTGGATTAATTCAAAGGCCCTGACAGACCCGTCGCTGTAGGAAGTATTCCAAAGGAAACAGAGGTTTCGAGGCTCACGGTCAGAAATGGGGCACCGGGCCACTCGCTGACGAGAGATGTCCTCGGGCTGACTAATCTCCTCTGCACGGTCATTCACATTAAATGGAAAGTACTTGTCATGGAAGAAATCCCGTAATTCCGCGGCGTTCTGGTCGATATCAACGATGGCGCTGGTTGCGGTATGGTTCTGCACCTTGATGCGCATCAGCAGCAGTTCGTTACCGGCC
Organism: Chloroflexota bacterium; assembly: GCA_009840135.1. Lineage (GTDB taxonomy): Bacteria > Chloroflexota > Dehalococcoidia > Lucifugimonadales > UBA3495 > Bin22. The sequence goes on from VXOH01000185.1 coordinate 16,663, forward strand.
TCCTCGGGGGAGACTCGATAGTACTTGGGTACTTCCGCCTCTTTGGGCAGGGTGTATATGAGCTCAGGCGCGCGCTCCATGGCTACCACGCTTACATGGAGAGTTCGCCCAGTATAGAATTTGCCGATGGCCGGAGAAACGTCCGCGCATGCGCCAAGCCCCAAAAGCAGCAGGATAAAGGTCAGGGGGAAGGCGGCCTTTCCGCGATGTTTGATAAATGAAAAGTACCTGTTCATACCCTCTTCAGGAACCTGTAGTAGTGAGTGTAGGAAGCTGCCTGAGGCGTTGCACCAGGTCCACGAGCACTCCCAGCAGGTAGTCAACTTCCTCGTCAGTGTTTTCTTTCCCCAGGGTGAGCCGGAGGCTGCTGCGAGCCAGGTCGGCGGTCTGTCCCAGGGCCAGCAGTACGTGGGACGGTTCCAGCGACCCGGAACTGCATGCGCTACCGCTGGAAGCCGCGACCCCGGCCATGTCAAGTCCCAGCAGTATTGACTCCCCTTCAACGCCTTCAAAGGAGAAGTTTATGTTGTTGGGGAGCCTGTTGGTGGGATGACCGTTGATGCGGGTGTCGGAGATGGCCTCGGTTACTTCCCGCACAATTCGGTCTCTCAATCGGGTGCAATGTTCCGATGCGGAGTCCCTGCCTGCGTCGGCCATTTCCAGGGCCAGAGCCATCCCCACTATGCCGGCGATGTTTTCCGTACCCGACCTGCGCTCTCGCTCCTGGCCTCCCCCAAGAAGCAACGGAAGGTAGGGAGTCCCTCGGCGGACGAACAACAAGCCCGTGCCCTTTGGCCCGTAAAACTTGTGCCCCGACAGGCTCAACATGTCCACGCCCAACCGGCGAACATTGAGGTCCAAGAATCCGGCGGCCTGGACTGCATCCGTATGAGTGACAATGGTCCTGTCCAACTCCTGGGACCGGCGACGCACCGCCTGGGCAATTTCCGAAATCGGGTTTATGGTCCCGATCTCGTTGTTGGCGTACATTATGGTAACCAGCGTAGTGCGGGGTTCCGTAGCGTTGTAAACCTGCTCGGGGCTGACCGCCCCGTACTCGTCCACGGGCAGATAGGTTACTTCGTAGCCCTGGTTCTCCAGGTACTGGCAAGTGTGCAGCACCGCATGATGTTCTACGGAGGTCGTTATGATGTGGTTTCCTGTCTGTTGCAGCGCCGCAGCCACACCCTGGATCGCCGCGTTGTCCGCCTCGGTGCCGCCGCTGGTGAAGACTACTTCGCTAGTGCGGCAGCCCAGCACGCCGGCCACCCTTTCCCTGGAGTTATCCAGGGCGTGCTTCGCTTCCTGGCCGATGGTGTGAACACTGGAAGGGTTCCCGTACAAATGGGTAAAGTAGGGAAGCATGGCCTCAAGAACTTGAGGGTCTGTGGGAGTGGTACCTGCGTGGTCCAGGTAGATCAGGCCGGACGCTGACATTTACAACCTCGTGAAAATCGTGAACCACATTCTAGCACAGCGGGAATTGGACGATGCTGGAACCAGGCGCCGAACCTATGGGATATTCGTCGTGACAATGAAAGTCGCTGAGTGGGTCTGCTTGTCACGGGGAGGGCTCAGCCAAGGATTCCCAGCCTGTTCCTTCGCTGCCTTCTTTCTGTCACCAGGGAGAGCAACTTTGTCCGGCTGACTAAACCCAGCGGCAAGCCATTACGAAGGATAACTGCCACAAAGCTTTCCCGGGCGTCCATCAGCTCCAGGGCTTCCAGGGCGCTGGCATCGGCATCAAGAAGCGGAAACTCCGAGAGTGGTCTCTTCAAGCGGTCAAGAGTCAGGCCCGGGTCGGCGGCCGCTCCAACTTGGGTCAAATCCTGCCCGGTGACGACACCGTAGTCCGAACCGGCTACCAGCAGGCCAAGGTAGTTGGAGCGGGAAAGGGACATCAAGGCTTCCGGGGAAAAGGCGGGCAGGCTCCCGGAGACCACGGGCCATTGGGTGGGCAGGGCGTCACCCACCCTGATTATCTTGAGAAAGTTCCGTGTGGCTTCCTGGCGGTAGTTACCACTGGCCACAAAGAGCAAGAATCCACCAACCAGGGACACCCACAGGCCCTGGAAATTACCGTAGAAGGCCCAAAGGATACCCCCGGCGACCATCAGGCCGCCCAGGGCTTGACCGGACCGTATGGCGATTCTGGTGGCCAACCAGTAGTTTCCCGTCGCTCCCCACAACGCCGCGCGCAATACCCGTCCGCCATCCAGGGGAAAGCCTGGGAGCATGTTGAAAATGCCCAGGGAAAGGTTGATGGCGGCCAGGGTAAAAAGAATGGCCCCGACGTAGGTGGGCCCGCCGTCCAATGCGAACCACAAGGAGCCGCAAACCAGGGCAATGGCCAGGCTGGTAGCGGGCCCTACGATGGTGACCACAAACTCGGACATGGGCCGGTGCGCCTCGTGGGCCAGCTCGGACACCCCGCCAAATATGAACAGGGTAATACCCTTGACCTGTATGCCCCGGGCCACCGCGACGAGGCTGTGGGACAGTTCGTGGAGCAATACCGAGAGGAAGAATAGGGCGGTCGTCACAGCTGCGACTATCCAGTGAGCAGCTACGGGCCACCGGGGATAAAGGTCGGCGAACCTGGAGGACATCAGCAGGATTACCAACCCAAAGATAATCAGCCAGCTGTAGTTGATATTCAGCGGAATCCCGAAAATTCGTCCAAGGCGAATTGATGAGGTCAATTTTTGGCTACCTCTCCAGCCTGGTTCACGGTTATCGGTTGAATCCGCTGGACCGAGGCCACAAATTGCGTATAGCGGAATTCCTTGCGAACGGCAGCATCAGCTTATAGCGGCAATTCGTGACCTTGGCTCTGGTTTTTCTTCACCCGCTTTCTGTCGTTCCCCCGTCATCAGGAACAACAGGGTGACTACTCTATATATCAATCTAATCATACGTTGGGCGAAACCGCCAGATGGTGTCGGGTGAAGGCAAGGCAATCGCATGAACTGTCTGGGAAGACACCGTCGTTCCCGGCTCAGCGGGAACCTCGAACCTGTAAAAAAGGATACGGGAGCATGCCCATGCGCCCCTACGATGTCGGGGTAGAGGAAGGCATTTAACCTGCATTTCTGAACTTTTACCGCAAGATGGCTCCTTTAGTCCTACCGCCGAGAGCAGGTATCCAGAATCGCCATCACACCCATTCGATTTACGCCACCAGAACTCCCGAATTCCGCTTCAATTACGGAATCACGGCTGGATTTGACGACTCCCAAAGGCCAGAACGAAGGAAGGTACAGAAAACCCGTTTTCCCTGCCCATCTAATTTTGGGGGGCAGTAAGCCATGAACAGCCTGGTCATAGGCGGGCCGAAGTACAGCCAGGGTTATTGGTCAGGCGGCGGTGACAGGGGAATGGGGTGAGGCGGCAGTCAGCCCAATCAGCTTGTAGATGAGCTTGGCGGCGGTGTAGGCGCAGGCGGGTGGCCCTTCACGAGGCGCTAATTCATTGATATCGAAACCTACGATACGGCGGGTTTCAGCCACACGGCTGATGATGGCAATGATGTCCTGCCAGAAGAGTCCGCCGGGCTCGGGAGTTCCTACGGCTGCCATTAACGACGGGTCCAGTACATCCAGATCCACACTTATGTAAACATCATCCGAGAGATTGTCAACGATTCTTCCCGCATAGGATTCAATGCCCTCGCCCCTTGGCGGAGGCCAGCCAAAGGCGGGAATTCCGGCCTTTTTCAGGTAATCACGTTCGTCCGGGGCCATGCTGCGAATTCCGGCCAGCACCAGGGGGCAACGCTCACGTATGCGTCGGGCGCCGGAAGAGTGGCCCCAGGCTGTCCCCAGGTATTCGTCGTGCAAATCTGCGTGGGCGTCCAGGTAGAGGACGGACAGTCCAGGATAACTTTCGAGATGAGCGAGGACGGAGCCAATGCAAACGGAGTGGTCGCCTCCGATGGCGCCCACAATCCGGCGGGGCGAGACGTATCCGGCAACGGCCTGCTTCACCCGTTCCACCATGCGGGCTGGGTCGCCGGTGTCGGGTTCCAGGGCCGCGGTCGTGTGGATTCCTACTTGGGAGACATCCAGGTCCAGTTCCCAATCGTAGTCCTCAAGTGCGTAGGAGGACTCGATAATTGCGGCTGGACCGTGCCTGGCGCCGCTCTTTACCGAGGTGGTGCTGTCGTAGGGGATGGGAATGAGAATCGCGCCGGCATTTGCCGCGTCAGACTGGCCCTCAGGGAGCGCAAGGAAGTTCGCGGGAATCCACGGGACTTTGCTTTCTTCCCGTCCATGCAAATTTCAGTACCACGGAAGCAGGTTAGTGGACCAGAGAGAGGCAGGACTAGGAAAGCAGGGCGGAGCGCTGTTCCTGGGTCTCTGAAAGCCCCTGGTCTCCGTTCAGCCACTCGAGGCCCCGGTCCAGGAGCCAGGTTTTCATGTCAGTAAGGTCGAACAGTTCCTTGGCGTCCCTTGTGGCCTGTTCATTATCGAAGGACTTGCAGGAAAAAATGTCTATATTGACGTAGTTGCGGTAGGGGAAGGTGTGAATACTGATGTGGCTTTCCGCAATAATGACGAAACCCGAAACACCGGCATCTTCTATTTTGGGCCCGTTGTATTCCAGCACGTTAGGCTCGGTAATGCGAGTCATGCCGAGGTTGTCGGGGTAGTCAATGAGAAAATTCCTTACCAGTTCCTTGTCCCACATCTTGCCGGTGTCGCCGGCATATCCGTCAATGACCAGGTGCATCTTGGGTTTCTGCTGCCTCCGATGGTTCAAAAAATCAAGCGGGGGACACATACGTCCCCCGTGTCAAGTCTTGGCAAATGCCGAAGTATAGAATATCATCACTAATGCTTTTGTTCAACGTAATAAATGTAAGGAGAACCGAAGGAGTCCAAATAGCGATGAGGCCATGACTTTCGGCAGGAGCATTTGGATTCCTCGGCATAGATAAATGGATGACCAGAGCACCAGCGACCTGATGATTCAGGCCAACGACCTGACCCATTTCTACGGGCCCCAGCCGGCCATTGAAGATGTGAATTTCGGCGTCAAGAAGGGCGAAATTCTTGGCTTTCTCGGACCCAATGGAGCTGGAAAGACTACCACCATGCGGATTATCACCGGCTATATGCCGCCCACCCAGGGCAAGGTGACGCTGGCCGACTACGATGTGGTGGAACAGAGCCTGGACGTGCGGAAGCGTATCGGCTACCTGCCGGAAACGGTCCCCCTGCATACGGAAATGCAGGTAACCAACTACCTCAAGTACATGGGGACGTTGCGGGGAATGCCTTCCCGCCTGATTAAGCGGCGCATTGGAGAAGTTATTGAGGTCTGCCGGTTGCAGGACTACCACAAGACCATTATCGGCAAGCTGTCGAAGGGTTTTCGTCAGCGCGTGGGAATCGCCCAGGCCATCCTGCACGAACCGGAAGTGCTGGTCCTGGACGAACCGACTATAGGTATTGACCCGATCCAGGTTGTGGAGACCCGCCAGCTGATAAGGGATCTGAGGAGCGAACGAACGGTAGTCCTGAGCAGCCACATTCTGCCCGAAGTGAACGTAATCTGCGACCGCGTTCTGATAATTCACGAGGGTCGAATAGTTGCGGAGGATAGCCCCAGCAACCTGGCCCAGCGGCTGCAGGGGGTGGACCAACTCCAGGTAGAGGTGGGGGGGCCGGTGCAGCAGGTACTGGCTGCCCTTCGCGGGGTGCCGGGGGTAACCGAAGTCACCCACCGCAACCAGCAGGGGCGGAATATATTCATAGTGCAGGTCCAGCGAGGCCAGGATCTGCGGGACGAAATTTCAAGAGTCGTGGTGAGCAACGAGTGGAGCCTGCTCAGCATGCAGCTGGTGAGCATGAGCCTGGAGGACATATTCCTTCGCCTGACCACCCACGAGGAGCTTTAACATGCGGACAGTCCAGGCAGTGGCCTGGAAGGAGATTCAAGTCTATTTCGGCACTCCCATAGCCTACATAGTTGGAATGATATTTCTGGTGGTTACCGGAATTATTTTTGCCTCCGGAGTAGTGCCCAGCGAGAACAACCCCTTCCCCGAAGCCGCTCTAACAGCCTTCTTTCAGTCCAGGTGGACCATCTTCTTCGTGATCCTCCTCGCGCCCACCCTTACCATGCGGCTTATATCTGAGGAACAGAAGATGGGAACTATTGAACTGCTGCTGACCTCTCCGGTAAGAGACTGGGAGATCATTGTGGGCAAATACCTGGCCAGCCTGGCCTTCCTGGTGGCGCTGCTGGCATTGACCCTCTATTACCCGTTAATGCTGTTCATTTTCGCGGAGCCCGACCCGGGCCCCATTTTCTCGGGGTACCTGGGCCTGGTGCTGTTTGGCGCCTCCGCCCTGGCCATCGGAATGCTGACTTCCACAATCACGAGCAATCAGATTGTAGCGGCGATTGTGGGAATTGGCCTCATTGGGGCGCTGTTTGTGGTTGATTTTAGTTCTGACCTGGTGGAGGGTGTGGCCTCCGTTTTGGTCAATGAGATTGGTTCCTATGCACACTATGAAGACTTCAGCAGGGGCGTAATAGACACCAAGCACGTGGTTTATTTCCTCAGCGTCACTGCCGTGTTCCTTTTCCTGGCGATCCGGGCCCTGGAATTCCGGAGATGGAGATAGAATGAGCGAAGACCCGACAAATGCCGGCGGCGACTGGAGGCGGAGGAGAAGGGGAGGGCGTCCTTCCCGCCCCGCTGCTTCCGAAGACCGGGAAGCCATGGAAGCCGCCTCTTCGGACGATGAATCAGCGGACCTGGATGCCGATGACGAGGAGGAAAGGTCCAGGACTCTATTCAGTTTCCTTGAACCATCCCTAAACGCAGTAGGCACCTTTGGTACACCGCTGGTAATAGCGGGAATAGTTGCCATGGTGGCCGGCGGCACCCTGGTTGCCTTCGTCAGTTCCATGAGGCTTTACGGCTTCATCAGCCTGGGCTTTGGCGCCGCCCTGCTGGTCCTGGTCGGCCTTATTTCCCTGAGTTCCCTGGTGGCGGCGTTTATCAGCCGGACGGGACGCTATGGGGTAAATTCCCTGATAATGCTGGCGGCCTTCCTGGGGATAATCATCGTGGCCAATGTTGCCTCCTTCAGTAACAACGCCCGGATGGACGTAACTGCCACCAATCAATACAGCCTGGCCGATCGTACCGAGCAACTTTTGGACGGCCTGGACCAGGATATAGAGCTAATCGCTTTCTATAAAGCGGAAGTTTCCATACCGCCAGGAGGCAACCCCGGCGGCGCGTTCCAGTTGCTGAACCGGGAAGAAAAGGTCAGGGAGACTTTCAGGGAATTTGAAGCAGCCCGACCTACCAAGATCAACACCAGCTTTGTGGACCCGGACGTCAACCCGCAACGGGTCAATCAGTATTTCGGTACAACGCCCATCGCTTTTGTGAACGAGTCCGTCGTAGTAAGGCTCAGGGACGGGGATGCCATCGAGGTTATTCAGCCCAGTGATGCCGGGTACAGCCAGTTGGAGCAAGACCTGGTTACCAGCATTCTCGTAGTAACAGGTAAAGAAAAGAAGGCCATTTACTTTCTGGATGGGCACGGTGAGCGAAGCATAACCAGCCCCGGCTCCGAGGGTTACAGCAATGTAAGGGTGGGCCTGGAACAGGACAATTACCGAGTTGAACGGCTTCGCTGGAGCCGAATCGAGGAAGATGTAACCGTCCCGGATGATGCCGCTTTGCTGGTCATCGCCCGCCCCACTGAAGATCTGCCGGAACCTCACGCGCAGGTGATCAACCAGTACCTGCAGGGTAAGAATCCGGACGGCACCGACCGGCGCTCAGCCGGCCGGCTGGTGTTTTTGGGAGACCCGGACACTCCGGATTCCTTCCGGCAGTTCCTGGCAACCTGGGGCGTGGTGATTGGTGAAGGGTACATCAGGGACCTGGACGGGTCGTTGCCGGGGAATCCGCACACTCTCAGGGTGGAAACAGTGAATCCGCTGGAGCTTCCCGGGCAATTGGTGGCGCAGATCCCCCGGGAGATTTTGGAGACCCTGTTGAACATTACTACTCCCAGGGGAAAATCCCTGGACCTGGTGCATATGCCGGGCGCGGCGCCCCTCCAGTCTTTCGACGATGGTACGGGACTGAGGCAGCCGGTACCCCTGGGTTTCAGTTCTGCCAATAGCTATGTTATTGATGACGTAGAGAGAACAGAACCCAGGACTGAGCCCCCGGAAGAAGCGGATCCCGTGGGCCCGTTTACCCCCATAACCTTTGTACGAGCCTTGGGGCCCATTGGAGCCTCCCCGCCATCCAATCCGGCCAGCGTGCAGGAAAGCGATATCGCCAGCCTGGTGGTGGCAGGCGATTCGGACTTTGTGGCCAACAGCTTCTACGAACGGGGCAGCGGGGCCGACCTGTTCCTGAACTCCGTAAACTACCTGGCGGGTGACTACTCCCTATTGTCCCTGCGGCCAAAGGCCCTGACGGTCCGCGAGTTCAACGTGGACCGCAACCAGGAAAACTTCGTAAAGTTCTCGTCCTGGCTGTTGCTGCCCGGCTTGCTGGGTCTGATGGCGGCGATGGTTTGGTGGATACGGCGATAAGACAGAGCCCGGATTCGCTGCTGCCGAGTGGACCGCTCTATTGGCATACGCAACAGATTGAATGAAAGTCAGATCGGGGACCAATTGGCAGCCAATCCGTATCGGGAATTGGCGCCGTAATTTCTGATGAAACTCCCATGGCTCGGATGCTAGGTTAACTCTCAATGAACATACGGCTGACCATTCTACTGGTGATAGTCCTGATCCTTTTTGGCGGTACCCTGGCGGGAGTATATTTGACCCGAACGCCCGAACCCAAGCAGGAGCAGGCATGGCTTTGGCGGGTGGACGATAACTCCCTGGAAAATATTACCGTTACCTTCGAAGGGGATACGGTGGAATATCAGAAGAAGCCGGGGGGGATTCGGTGGTTCATTGTAGAGGAAGATGGCGAGAGGCAGGTTTACCAGGACAAGTGGAGCGGCACTCCCTTGCTGTTGGGAGGCCCCAGGGTAAACCGGACCCTGTCCGACGAAATTGAGAACGCGGCCCAATACGGGCTGGACCCTCCCATTACCGTGGTGCAGATTACGGAACGCACTGGCCGCACCTACGAAGCCCATCTGGGCATTATTACGCCGGACGGGGAGAATCAGTATGCGAGGCTGGTAGGGTCTCCCAAGCTGTTTACAGTGCCGCAAATCTGGGCCAGGGTGGTCAACCGACTGGTATTTCAGCCCCCCTATCCTCGTCTTTATGACACGGACATCCAGGACCGCGAACTGCTGAACGTCGGCAAACAGAACGTTATCTATTTTGAAGTTACCGTTGATGGCGAGACCGTTATTTACGGTGAGGATGTCTCAGGGGAATTCTGGTACATTATCGAACCGGTGGAAGGCGGTCCTGAAGATAACGAAATTCCGATTCCGGCCGAGTTATGGAATGAAGAGGATGTACTCCTGGAGAATCCGAACGTCATAGACACGGTGGCCGAGGACCTGGACAACCCCGGAGAGTACGGTTTGGACCCGGCCAGGACCGTCGTTTGGCTGGCAACCGAGGCCGACCAGACCCATGAATTCTACCTGGGCGACCATACCCCGGACGGTGAGCGGCGTTACGCCATAACATCGGGCGAGCCGGAGTTGTTTACGGTTCCATCGGCTTGGGCGGCGGCCATAGAAAAGCTGGTTACCGACCCGCCCTATCCGCCGGGAGAGGGCAGCTAAACCAATATCAAACCAGTTTGAACGTTCCGTTTTCTTGAGGCTCAGGGATATCAGGCAAAGGCTCTCGCCCTGCCCTCTTTTCCACCAGGAGAGCATCATTAGAATCCACGCCTATTCCGTTTAGGTTTAGGCCTCCTCCACTTGACTTTATCGCGTCCGAAAGAGGCTCTGCCGCCCATTACCGGCAAGCGAGGTGCAAGTTTGAAGGCTGAGATCCTTTCCATTGGTACTGAGTTGCTGATGGGTGAGTTGACGGACACCAACGCTTCCTGGATTGCGGGGCAACTACCTGCCCTGGGAATCCGGCTGCAGTGGGTTTCCATACTAGGCGATGACCTGGAGCAGTTGACGGAAGCCTTCAGCCGTGGCCTGCAGCGTTCCGATGTTATCTTCACCACGGGCGGATTGGGCCCTACCCAGGACGATCTGACGCGGGAAGCCGTGGCGGCAGCGCTGGGAGAGACTCCCACGGTGCAGCAGGAAGTCGTGGAAAACCTCGAACGGTACTTTGCCGGCAGAGGCATTGCGATGCCATCCCACAACATCAAACAGGCCCACCTCATCCCTTCAGCCACGTTTGTCCAGAATCGCAACGGCACTGCGCCGGGTTGGTGGGTTGAAAGCGCGGGTCGGATTATAGTATGCATGCCCGGTCCTCCCGGCGAAATGCAGCCTATCTGGCACGAAGAAGTTGCGCCGCGCCTGAGGGATATGGTGGACGAGGAAGTCACCGTCACCAGGAACATAAAAACCCTGGGAATGTCGGAGGCTGCGATTGACGAGGAAATTGCCGAGTTCTTTGGCCACGAAAACCCGTACCTCGGGATTTACTCCAAGGCGGATGGCATCCACCTCAGGGTAATTGCGAGAGCCAAGGACGAGGAAACGGCGCGACAGATGATTGTTCCGGTGGAGGCTGCCATAACCGACCGGCTGGGCCCCTATATTTGGGGTTATGACGCGGAAACGCCGGAGGAAGCGGCCGGGCAGGCTCTGTCAGAAGCCGGCCTTACCCTGGCTACCATGGAATCTTGCAGCGGTGGATTCCTGGCCAACAGCATTACCGATATAGCGGGCAGCCACCGCTATTACCGGGGCGGCATTGTTGCCACCTCGACCAGGATGCTGCTGGCCAATGGCGTTCCTGCCCACGTTCTGGAGGAACACGGCGTGGTTAGCCAGGAGACCGCCACGGCCATGGCGCAAGCTGCAAAGGAATGCCTGGACGCCGATTATGGAGTCGCCATCACCGGTGTACTCGGACCTGACCCCCAGGAAGATCAGCCGGTGGGGCAGGTGTACATCGCCATCGCCGGAAGGGAATCTGCTGCGCAGCTCCAGTTTCGCACTCCCCCGCGGCGAATTGTTATCAAGAGGCGAGTTGCCAATACGGCCCTGACGGAGTTGAGAAAGCTGGTGGTGGCCGAGAAGGGAAGATACGAATAGCCTTTAGATTCTTGCTCCGCCCCCTCCGTTCGACAGGGATTGGGGATTCCAGTGAGAGCTTCCGGGATGGTTAGGGGATAGAGACCACTTAGGGGAGCCGAAGAGCAGCAAAAGGGGCGAGAAAAACTCTCGTCCCTTCAGTCTTTCCCGTTGGCTACAGTGACGCCTCAGGCGGTCAGCTGGCGATAAAGCATGGGCAACCGCTCCGGCAAGGCCCAGATGTCGCCCAGAACCTCATAGCCCATGTCCCCGCACATTTCCTTCAGGTAGTCGTGACCGGCCTTGTCCACCGTTAGGCAGAAGGGCGTGATGTCCTTCCGCTTGGCTTCCAGCAGGGCCATGTGGGTGTCGTGGACGGCGTACTCCTTCTCCACGCCTTCCCGGCTGTACCCTCGGTCCTGCGGCCTGCCATCGCTGATCAGGAACATGATCTTGGTGGGAGAGTCCTGATTCTCCAGCTTGGTGATGGCATGGCGAATGGCGCTGCCCATGCGGGTGGCGTGGAGGGGGGTGATCTTGTCAATGCGGCGCTTGATTCGCTCGGTGAAGTTCTCCTCGATGTCCTTGATTACATAGAACTCGACGTTTTCCCGGCCATAGCCGGAAAAACCGTATATGCCGTAGTTATCGCCAATGGATTCCAACGCCTGGATAAGGAGCGCCGTGCTTTCCTTCTCCAGGTCTATGATGCGCTTGTAGTGGCGGCGCACCAGACCCTCGCGGCGGCGACGCAGCCAGACCATGTACTCCACCGGGTCATCGGGGGCGTCGCGGTCGTCCACGGTATGCCTGCCCTCGTCAATGGCCTCGGCGGTGGATGCGCTCATGTCTAGCAGGAACACCACGGAAACGTCCCGCTCAATCTTGTTCCTTCTCCAGTAAATCTTTTCGTCGGGCGGAACCTTCATCCGAATATCGGCGGCCGCTTCCAGGGCAGCATTCAGGTCAATGTCCTCGCCGTCAATCATCCGGTAAATCTTGCGGAAGGTCTCGGGCATGATCAGCTCGAACTGCCGCTTGATGTGGCTCAACAGGGTGGAGTAGTTCTTCAGAGAGTCGTTGTAGAAGGCGGGGTCGCCTTCGTCCAGGGTCTTTTCCTTCACTACGCACCAGCGAGGCTTGTAATCGTTGGCGCGGAAGTCCCACTCGTCGTACACGTAGGTCTTGGGCTCGCGGGCCTCCAGTTCACCGCCCTGGTCATCGTCGTGGAGCAACGGTCCGTAGCCCTGGCCCGGCTGGGAGTTGGGCGGCGGGACACCGGCTTCCTTCATGATGTTCTGGGCAAAGGTGCTCATGCTGTTGTTTATGTCACCTTGCTCAGCGTCCAGTTCCAGCTCAGCGCTGTCCTGCAAAAGCTGCTCCAGCATTTCCTGAGAGAGGGGTTCGCCTTCGCCCTGCTGGTTCTGGTCCATCTGCAGCTTGGTCAACAACTGGACCATTTCGGGCTTGAAGTCACCGCGATAGTCCACCGGCTCGGGAGAATCATAGGGGTCTCCCTCTCCAGCGTCGCCGGAGGAATTCTGGGAGGCCTGGAGCTTGTCCAGTAGAGACTGGAACTCATCCTCAGAGAAGTCGCCGGGTTCCTCCATGTCCTCGGGCTCCCACTGGTCTTCGGGCTGGGTCTCGTTTTCCAGGCGGGAAATAATCTCATAGGCGCGCAGGGTCGCTTCGGCCGTGTCCTCGACATTAGCTGAGGCATCCCGCAACACCTGCAGAATGCGGGCCAGCATGGTGGCCTCTTCCTGGAAATCCACGGGGACAGGCAAATTATTGAAATGGTCAAGGCTCATGCGAATCAGGAGCTCGATCAGGGCTTCCTGAAGGGGCAGGTCTTCTACCTCGGGCCGGAGGGACAGGGCCTGAGCCTGCACGTCTATAGCGGCCTGGCGGATGCCCGGGTACTCAACCTTGATCCGGTAATCCAGGCGGACATCTTCCAACACGGTGAAGAGGTCGAAAGCCAGACGGCGGTTTTCGAAGAGGCTCAGGAAACGGCCTATGTCGGTATAGGCGCGGGTCTGCCCGTCAGCTTCCAGATCGCCGACCAGCACGTCGTCGTTAACCTGTTGGGCGCCGAGTTCCCTTTCCAGCGGATAGCGGCGCTCCTCATCGAAAAGTAGAGCCGGTTTGTCGAAGTCGTAGTCAAAACTGCCAAACTCCAGGTGCGCTACCTGGTGGGTGGCGACAACCTTGAACCAGGAGAAATTCTGCTCCTTGTTCTGGTAATGGTCCACCACGGGCGGAAGGAAAACCTTGGTGCCATCGGTGGTGGCTGTATCCTGGTCCACCCAGCCGATGTTGCGGCGCACCAATTCCTGGGTGCTCAACGCTTCAATGGGAGAGCCGGAAAGGGCGCGGCAGTAGAGCCGTACGATACCCTTTACCCGGTCCAGTTCCAGGCTGGATGACAGGGTTTCCAGCAGTGACTCCGAGGTGTTGGACTCGACCTTGAAGAAGGCAATGCCGCTCTCGGGGTTGTCTTTCAGCAGCTGGACGCCGTGATGGAACCAGGTGTCCAGTTGGTTGATGGTGACACGGTGCATCACCCCGTCCAGGCTCTTCAGGAAGGGAGGAACGGCCTCAGGCGTGACCGCCAACAGCCCTTCGCACAGGTCCAGAATATGGGCCTGGGAACCCTGGGGGACCTGCCCAAGGGCATAGCTCCCGTCGGAAAGGAAACGCGAAGTGTCGCGAATGCCCACCTTGGTAAGGCGTTCGCCCAGCTTCAAAAAGCGACTGGTCTGGCCCTCTTCAATTTGCTGCAACGCCTTGGGGGCAACTTCGAAACAGCTCTTGACCTCGCGCCAGTTGCCATCGGAAAGCGCGCGGCACATGGCTAGAAAGGCCTCCCTCTCCCGGCCCATGACCGGGAGCACATCTTTCCCCAGAGTCAGGCACTCCACTGCAATGTCGTAGGACTTGTAGGACAGGGCTTCAATCAGGGAAGCGAAGACCTCCACATCCCAGAAAGGCAAGCTGCGGATCATATCCGGGCTGACTTCGAAGAAGCGGGCCGAAAGGGTGCTGGATTTCCAGGTTCCCTTGTAGAGGCTCCGGCCCAGGCCGGCCCAGCGGGGTATGTACTGCGGCCTGAGGTTGGAAACTATGGCGGGACTGGCCTTGAAGAAAGACACCGCCAGTGCCGGAGAGTCCTGGGAAAGGTAGGTGCCGCAACGGGCCCACTGCATGAAGGAAGGAAACGCCAGGGACCGGGCCACCTGGGGGCAAACGCGGAAATACTCCACCGCTGATTCCCAGGAGCGGACGGTTTGCCCGGCGATGGCTGAACCCTCTTTGGCCCATAGAGCAAGTTCCTCTGGGGAGAAAGAGGTTTCCATGGCCTCGGCCGATTCCCTGTAGGCATCCATTACCGCCGGTGGGAACTTGGCCAGTTCCGATTCTATTTCGTCAAAGGGAGCATTGCTCAAGACGGTTGCCCCTCCTTATTGAGTGGGTCATCCATGATTTCCAGGAATTGCTGCAAAATCTTGGCCGTTGCCCCGAAGACAACGTGCTTCTCAAAGGCATAGGAATAGACTGTTGCCAGGTTTCCGTCCGCAATTCGGGTTTCCCGCCGAATGTTGGCGGGGTCGTAGAGACTGGCGATGGGGACCTCCAGGACCTCGGCTATCTCTATATCGCTGGGGCTGAAGGGATAGGGGTAGGGAATCTCTCCCACAAATACCCGGACGCCAAAGCCGCTTCGGGTCACAATGTCGTCCAGTTCGCCAAGTATGGTTACGTCGCCGGGGCTTATGCCCATCTCCTCTTCGGCTTCCCTCAGAGCGGTGTCCCTGAAGTCCCGGTCCTCGGGGTCCCGGGCCCCCCCGGGGAAGGATATTTCGCCCTTATGGTGCTCAACCTGTTCGGAGCGCTTGTTAAGAAGCACGCAGAACTCACCCCCCTTGGGGTAGAGAAGCACCAAAACGGCAGCAGGCATCAGACTCTCATCGGTTACTCTCCATACGGACCGGCGGGCCAGTGCCTGCTTAACCAGATCGGGGGTGGACAATCCCATCGAAACCCCTATTCGAAAATTGAGGAGACCACCTCTTCAACGCTGCGCTGCAACTCGGGCTCGTCGGTAAGCGTCCACACTATGGCTACCTGGCAGGCGCGGCGAGCCGGAATACCCTCGGTCATCAGGCGACCGGCGTAGATGAGCAGCCGGGTGCTTGCGCCCTCGGCCAATCCATGGTCCCGCAGGTTGCGCACCTTTTCGCCCAGCTTGGCCAGCGAAGCAGCCTGCTCACTGGAGCAACCGCTCTCCTTCTCGACGATCTCCGCCTCGATTTCCACAGGGGGATAATCGAACTCCACGGAAATGAAGCGTTGGCGAGTGCTGTGCTTCAAGTCCTTCAGGGCGCTCTGGTAATGAGGGTTGTAGGAAATGCAAAGCAGGAAACGGTCGTCAGCCTCGATGATCTGGCCTGTCTTTTCCACAGGCAGGATGCGCCGGTGGTCGGTCAGGGGGTGAATGAGAACCGTGGTGTCCTTGCGGGCTTCCACCACTTCATCAAGATACAGAATGGCGCCGGCTTTGACCGCCCTGGTCATGGGGCCGTCAATCCAGCGGGTGCCCTCAGAGTCCAGGAGATAGCGACCAACCAGGTCGCTGGCGGTGAGGTCTTCGTGGCAGGCGATGGTGACCAGGGGAACCCGTACCTCGCCTTCCCTCAGTTCCTGGGCTGCCCTGCCGCTGTCAACCGGACGGACAACCGTCATGGGCCTTCCCAGTCGCCATGCCATGTATTCCACGAACCGGGTCTTACCACAACCGGTGGGACCCTTCAGCAGTACAGGGATGTGCTGGTTATAGGCGGCCGTGAACAGTTCCAACTCGTCGCCCACTGGCCGGTAATAGGGTTCACTGCGAACCAGAAACTCCTCAATGGCATACTCTTTGAATTGGGGTTCATTCTGTTCGGATTCGACCGATTCGACGGCTTCTACCATTATGTTTGTTCAATCCTTCCTTCGACTTTGCGTTTCCAAATATCCCTGACTGCGTTTTCGAGCCCTTTCAAATCGCCGGAGTTATTGATAACCTCGTCGGCTCGTCCTGCCCTCTCCTCGGTAGGCATCTGGGAAGCAATCCGCTTGCGAATCTCCTCGGGGGCGAACCCGTTGCGCTCTTGCAGGCGGGCCACAACCGAGTCCTCGGGTGATTCGGTAGTCCAGACTTCGTCCACCAGCGAGTCCCATCCGGCTTCAAACAACACGGCAGCCTCAACGACCGCCACCGGTGCGCCCGCGTCATCCAGCGCGCGCAGTTTTTGCCGGACAATCTCCGCCATCCTGGGATGCATAATGCGGTTGAGACGTTCCAGTTGGGACGCATCGGCGAAAACCATAGCGCCCAGCTTCCTGCGGTCAATCTCACCCTTCTCCGTCAGGATGCCGTCGCCAAAGGCGGCCACCACTTCTGTCCAGGCTTCAGTATGGGGAGTATAGGCCTCGTGGCCTACCTGGTCGGCGTTAATCAGGGTTGCGCCCAATTCCCGGACAATACGGCATACCTCCGTCTTGCCGGTTCCAATGCCGCCGGTCAGGCCAATAACTAGCATTTTGGGACCAATTTTGAAAACACTCCGGCCATTCTAACAAGGGGGTAGGTATGGGTCAACCTTGAGACATTGGGCACATCGAATTGGGGTTGAAGCGAAAATGCAGACACGTGGCATTCTCATCGGGGAAGACTGAAACCCCGAAGAATAAAGCGAGGAATTGTGGGTTTCTTAATGAGTAGACTCGAACAAGTCGCTGCCATCGCTGTGGGCACGAATAGATTCGAACGGAAAGCTGCGCAAGGCCTCAGCCTGGGGCAACACCCTGCTGCTCTCATGTTCCACACTGGAAACGGCAGGGGATGCCCGAGCTCGCTTCCAAGGTGATTTTTGATCCGAAAGGATAGCGGTGTCAGTTTTCGATGTTGATGTCTCCCCAGCGGTCAAGGAAGGCTTCTTGCAGTTCCTTAAACCTGGCCTGGTACTGGGTGGTGTGGATAGGGCTGGTAGTCATGATTACCGCGTCTTCGCGATTGTCGGAGTAGTAGTGCTTTCGGATTCCAACTTCCTTGAATCCGTACTTATCGTAGAGTCTCTGGGCAATGAAGTTGGAAACCCTGGCCTCGAGGGTCAAGACCGTTGAGCCGTTTTCCATTGCTGCCCTGACGGAACCGATAAGCAGCAATTCACCAATACCATTGCCCCGGAGTTTTTCGCGGACGGCGATTTCGGTGATGTGTGCCTCGTTCCCCTGAAACCACAGGCTGACGTAACCGGCTATGTCTTCGGGTCCTGTCTCCTCGGGAGCGGACTTACTGACCATGCCTCGGACGCCACGAATCATTCTGCCCCATAGCGACGCATCCGTAGGGTAGTCCTGTTCACTTTCGCCGGCGGATTGTTGATCTGGAAGGGCCGGTTCATATTCGTCTCCGGCCAAGTCCGGCCGGACGGCCACCAAATACCGGGCGTATTTGTTGTTGATGTCTCGCTTGAACGAATTCCCTAACCACAGAGGTGCGAAGGCCTCGCGTTCAATATCTATGACTTCCTGAATATCTTCGGCGCGCAGCCGACGGAGCGCTACATCCATTCTGCCTATCTGCCTGCCGTGCTCTCGTCCCTTGACTCGGTGTGCAAAAGCGATCTCTCGCCACCCGCAAACGGGCTATTGGGCGCATTTTAGCATAGCTAACCAAGTCGGACGGATGCCAGAATGTATTCAAGCTTGTTGACGTACAGGGCTTTACGGAATGCTGCTACTATTCAGTTTGCGGGGGTTAGTGCCGCCGGCCAGGGAGACCTTGCCGTAGACACCGTCGTATCCCGGTTCGATTTCCAGTTCCCCCCGACGGTTTCGCATGATGGCTTGCCCCAGTTCCTCACCCACCTGCGTTGCCAGTTCGTCTTCCGGGGCCCAGAGGGACGCCCTCAACTCGGAGCCTAATTTGGCAACCACATCGTGGTATTCGGCCTGCACTCCCTTTGTGTTGGGACCCTTCCTGCGAACTGCAGAGATTATGTCAAATAAGGGGACGAGCCTTACGAAGGGCGCTCTGCCGCTCGAGCAAACCGGACTTGCCCCCTGGGGCACGGCCCCGGAATTTGCCTTTGATTCCGGGACAACTTCGGAGTCTTCCCCGCGCAGGCTGAGAATCCTGTTAAGCACGCCCAGGGTCAGCGGCCTTCCGCAAACCGGGCATTCGGCGCCTTCCTCAAGGGTTTCACCGGGGTGACGAGTTATTCCGCACTTGCGATGTCCGTCGTAGTGATACTTGCCCTCTTCCGGATACATTTCAACGGTATAGGCAATCCGGTTTTCCCTGAGTCCCTTTGCCAGGCCGGAAAAGCTCAGTCCCGCATCAAAGACGGTGAGTTCTCGGCCCAGCTTGGGCAGAGAGTGGGCGTCGGAAAAGGAAACGATGGTCTTATCCTGGAGTTCCGGAACACTCCAGTTCATTTCAGGATCGCTGGACAGGCCCGTTTCTATTGCCGGAATATGGCGGGTCATGTCTCCGAAGGCATCCACGAGGCTGTCAAAGCCTGACTTTGAGCCAAACAAACCATACCAGGGAGTCCAGGCGTGGGCAGGAACAATCAGGGTGTCGGGGTCGGAATCAAGGGCGAGATGACACAATTCCGGTAGAGAGAGGTTCAGCGTTGGGCGGCCGTCGGATTCAAGGTTTCCATGCCGCTTGAGCTTATTGGTCAGCTTCCTGGCTGAGGCCATGCCGGAGACGTACACCAGTACGTGGATGCGCCGACCTCTTCCGTCCTGCCGGTACACGCAGCTCAATTCCGTGCCGAGGACAAAGTTCACTCCCCGATAGAAGCAAAGGCCATCGGGGCCCTCGGTTAACTTGCTTTTCAACTCTTCGAACCAGATGGGATGAGTGAAGTCAGCGGTTGCCAGCAGGTCAATTCCTTTAAGCCGGGCCCAATGAGCCAGGTTATCCAGGGTTAGGGATGAACTCGTGGCATAAGCATGAGAGGAGTGGAGGTGAAGGTCTGCGGCAAAGGTCATTCTTACGCTTCTACTGCTATCAACCGGTGTCCAGGAGCCAACACCGCTCGGTGGTTTGCGTTCACTGGAAATTCACTGGCCAATGTTGGTGAGCAGTCTTCCCATTTCCACGGGCTTCTGCAGCGAGGCCTGGTGACAGCTGTCCAGGTGAGTAATTTCCACGTTGGAAATTCGTCTCGCCATGTCTATCTGGACGGTGGGAGGCAGCAGACGGTCCTGGTCCAACACCACATAGGTAACCGGGCAGGGAATTTCCCCCAGGGGGAGTACTACGCGGGTCGTCAACAGCGTCGTTGGCAAAGGGCCGAAAAAACCCACCGCCTGGTTGATTTCCTTGGGTTCCATGCCGTTGCACAGGTACCTGGTGATTACGGACCGAGACAGGCGGACATCCTTGCCAACCAGTCTCGCCGGGTTGAACTTGCCGGAGAAATGCTTTCTTAACGGGACGGGGAACTGGGCCAGTGCGCTGCGGTTTTTTTCGGGCACTATGCCTGCCACCAGGGCCAGTCGTTTGGGTGGCTTGGGAAGTTGAGGCGCTACCTGCGCGGCTATCATCCCTCCAACACCGTGACCGACCAGTACCAGGTCATTCATCCCCCGGCGTTCAACCGCCCGAATCACCGATTGGATGCACTCCTCCATCCTGACCTCTGCCGTATCTCCCTCTTCGTCACTGCCGTGCCCGGGGAGATTTGCGAGGTAAAACTGGCTGGCATACTGGGGATTGGACAAGCGGGGAGGATGCTCCGCCGGAGCGGTAACGCTGCCCCAGACTTTGTTCCAAAACCAGGCTCCCTGTCCCGCATCGTGAACTATCAGGAAATCAGTCATCAGAGTTAGGAGGTTCTCCAGGTGATTGGTTTAAAGGATGACCTTCGACTTGGAGGCTGGGCAGACCGCCCGCAGCCTGCCATAGGGGGAAGGGAAATTCGTGAGTTGTTCGGCGTCCAACCATTGTCGCTTTCCGACGCGCTATTTCAATGCTCCGTGAAGAGCTGCAAGAATTTGACGGTCCGCTTCGGGGGCAACCGTGCGGGGGTCGAGCAACACGCGATCGTCTTCGATTCTGGCGATTACCGGCGGGTTGGCCTCGCGCAGGCCTTTAAGGACCATTTCGGGGCTGCGGCCGGCTCTGCTGGAGTCAACGGAAAGCACCCTGGTTGGCAGAGTTTCGCCGGGAAGGCTGCCACCTCCGATGGCGGAACGGCTGGTTTCGACTGTCGCCCCTATCCCGGTAATGCCCGAAACTCCCTGTGCCCAGGAAACCGCTCTCTCTTCGATCAGCTGGACCGGCGTTGAAATCATTCGCCATATCGGAATTTCTCTTTCCGCTTCACCCCGGCGGTAGTGAAGCAGGGTAGCGATCAGGGAAGCGAGGCTGAGCTTGTCTATGCGAAAAGCCCTGGCCAGCGGGTGTGATTCCAGTTTTCTTACCAGTTCGCGCGTTCCCACCACTATGCCAGCCTGGGGCCCACCCAGCAGCTTGTCGCCGGAGAAAAAAGTAAGGCCAACCCCGGCAGCAACACTCTCCTGGGGTGTGGGTTCGTGGGCAAGACCGTAATTCGCCGTATCCAGCAGCGAACCGCTACCCACGTCATGCAGTACGGGAATGCCGAGCCGGTCTCCGAGAGCAGACAAATCTCCGGGCTCAACGGCAGCGGTGAATCCTTCAACCCTGAAATTGCTGGCATGAGCCTTCAGGAAGGCTCCAGTATTGTCGGTTACGGCGCTTTCGTAATCACGGACATAGGTTCGGTTGGTGGTTCCAACGTCAACCAGCAAGGCGCCGCTCTGGGCTAGTACGTCCGGCACGCGGAACCCGCCACCGATTTCGACTGCTTCGCCTCGCGAGACGATTACTTCCCTGCCCTCAGCGAGGGCTGAGAGGCCCAACAGCACTGCCGAAGCGTTGTTGTTGACCACCAGGGCCGCCTCGGCGCCGGTGAGGTCCTGCAGCAGGCCCTGCAGGTGCGCCTGGCGCGAGCCGCGGCGCCCGCTCTGCACGTCGAATTCCAGGTTCGAGTAGCCCTGGGCCGCCAGCACCGCTGCCTCAGTAGCTGCCCGGCTCAAGGGAGCGCGTCCGAGGTTCGTGTGTATTACTACGCCGGTGGCGTTTATCACCGGCAGCGGAGCGGGGCGAGTCAGTTCATGCACTGACCGGCGAGTCTCTTCCGCTACCAATTCGAGGGAAGGCGCTTCGGCTCCCAGCCTTACTTGCGCCCTGGCCTTTTCCAGCTGTTGACGGACCAGGGTAACGATCCATTCCCGGCTGAAGGAACGAATTTCGTCCTCCAGCAGGCGCGAAGCCAGCACCTTGTCCACACTGGGTATGTCGCGGAGTTGAGTCAAGCTGAATAACCCTTTTGAATCGCCTTTTCTTAGCCTTCAGGAACTGAAGCCGGCCAGGCCACGAATCTGTAGGGCGGTTTCGCAAACTTGTTGAACGGAACCAATTCCTTTGCCTACCGTTCAGCTATTTTAGCATGAAACCGGGGCTCCACATTCGATTTTGACCCCTTTCAAAGGTACATAGTGTCCCAAACTCATTGCCATGCCGAACGAAGGCGAAGTGTCCAAGCTCTTGTTAATTCGCCTGGTCCAGGTTTCGGAGTCACCGTACCCAGCGAGGATTTCGAACGCTTCGTCAAGCTCAGGGTGCAAACGCGCTTGCGGAAGGGAATCCTTCGCGCTGGTTGGATAATGGCGCGCGATTTCCCTTTAATCTCTTATTTGTTCCTTGGGCATCTTGTAAAAAGGGGTTATAATGTTACCCATACGATAGGCCGGAATGGTTGCTTGTTTTTTCCTGGCAGGTGCGACATGAAAGGGAAGATAATGGGCGTCTCCGTATTCCTGTTGCTGGCGGCATCGGTGAGCCTGGCAGCGGTTGGGGCCGTTTCGCAAGCTGTAGGAAACAGCGAACAACCTGGCGTGACCTCCATGGCCGTAGCTGAGTATGGTTCCGTTCCGGAAAAGGCCGAACCCCGCGAGGAGAGCGGCATTTACAACGCCTTCACCTACGTTTGCCCCTTCCACTAGGCCTTGTTTCCCTCGCCATTGACTGCGCTTCGCCCGATTTGCGGGCAGAAGAGCTCCCCGGCTGATTTATTCCCGACAATTCATGGAGATGATTGATGCAGGCTGGACTTCCCTCAGAACTGGATGGTCTCAAGAACATGGTGAGGCAGATAGTGCGGGACGAGTGCGTCCCCCTGGAGGCCGAATACCTTGCCAATCCGCCCCAGGAAGGAGTGGACGACGGAGGACCCAAGGGCATAGCCGAAACCGTGATGGGAATAGTCGGCACCCTTTCCCCAGAGAAGTGGGGCAGGCTGAACCAGGTGTCCAAGGACACAGGCATTTTCACTTCCTTTGTGCCCGAAGAGTACGGTGGGGGAGGCATGGGGGCCCTGGGCCACGTGGTTATGGACGAGGAGATACACAAGAGCATAGTCCAGTTGCCCACCTCACCGGTACCCATGATGATGATAGGTTCCTGCACCCCGGAGCAGGAGCAGAAGTATCTTTATCCATCCATTCAGGGGGATTTGAACTACGCTTTTGGTCAGACCGAACCCCAGGCGGGTTCGGACCCGGGCGGAATGATGCAGACCCGGGCCGTCAGGGACGGAGACGACTGGGTACTGACGGGCACCAAGATGTTTATCTCCGGCGCCGCGAGCGCCGATTTTCTCCTGGTTCAGGCCGTTACCGACCCTGAAAAACGACAGCGGGGCGGTATCACCATGTTTATCATTGACAATCCCACGCCTGGGCTGAGTTTTGAGCCCATAAGGGTTTGGATTGTCCCCACACGCTCCCAGCAGTCTATGGTGCACCTCGACGAGGTCAGGGTCCCGCAGACCCAGGTGCTGGGCGAGGTTGGCCTGGGGTTCAGCCTTGGTCAGAAGTGGCTGGTCCACCACGACAGGCTGTTGAGGGGCTCCATGGCTTTGGGTATCCTCACCCGCGCGCTGGAGATGGCTATTGAATGGGCCAAGCAGAGGGTTACCTATGGCAGGCCCATAAGTGACCGGCAGGCAATCCAGTGGATGTTGACGGACGTTTATATTGACATTATGAATTTGCGGGCAGTGACTCGCGAGACGGCCGCCCGCGCGGATCAGGGCGAGGACGTGCGGGTAGAGGCTTCGATGATCAAGTACTGCGCCGGGGAATGGGGTTGCCGCAGCATAGACAAGATTATGCAGATATTCGGCGGGATGGGGGAAACCCTCGATGTGCCGATTCCTCACTGGTACCACCTGCTCCGGCACGCGCGAATAGGTGGGGGCACCTCGGAAATTCACAAGTTTGTGATGGCTCGCGGCTTGCTGGACGGCAGGGTATCCTTCCAGGGTTAGGCTGCTCCGTCTATTCCTTCTGCACGGCCAGGGCCGGTATGACAGGCAGCCCTTCGGGAAGGGTCACCGGCCTACCGGGAGCTACTGGGCGTCTTTAACTCAGGAACGCGGTTGATTTGAAAGAATCCAGTTAATGGCGCGTCCAGAATTCAAGCTTGAAGATCCGGTCGGCCCCTGCGAGGACCATCCCACTTTGCGGGTGGAGGACCGAAGCGGGAAGTCCTATTGCTTCAACTGCATCATTGCAAGCCACCAGAGCCAAGCCTACAACATAGCCTGTCGGATCCTGAATGACAGGTTTCTGGCGGAGGATGCTCTACAAGAGAGTCTTACTTCCGCCTACCGCTCTTTTTCGCAGTTTCGGGGAGATAACCTGCGCGCCTGGCTGATGAGAATCGTGTCCAACTCCTGCCGGGATATGCTGAGGGCGCAGCGGGCCCGCCCTACGGTACCGCTGGACCCGGTGGGGCCCGACCCCGATTCGGACGATGCGACTCCCCTGGTTTCTAATTTTCCAACAACCGTGGAATCTCCGGAAGACTTTGCTGAACGCAGGGAGCTTGGCTTGGTAATTGAAGCCGGCCTGGCCAGCCTCTCGGAAGAAAGGCGCCTGTCACTGTTGCTGGTGGACGTCCAGGGATTCAGCTACGAAGAAGCAGCGTCAATCCTGAATTGCTCTACAGGCACTTTGAAGTCCCGAATCAGCCGGGGGCGACGCGACCTCAGAGAATACCTGAGGGGAGCCGGGGAACTTTTGCCCTCCAGATTCCGTCAAGAAGAATAGAGCGATGTGGATATTTGGGAAGCACCGGCATTTGAGTGACGTCCAGTTGTCCGATTATGTAAGCGGGCGGCTGTCGGACAGTGAAAAGGCCCGACTGCAGCGGGGCCTGGACAGCTGCGAGTATTGCCGGCAAGAGTTGTTGACCTGGGAAACAACCAGCGCGGCCCTGCGGGCCCTGCCCGAGCTGGAGCTTCCTCGCAGCTTTGTAATGCTGGAGGCACCCGCGCCGGCTCAGGGCAGGCGCCAGGGGGCCGGGTTCAATGCCATGGCGGGGCTGGGACGATTGCCTTCTCTTTCCCCCTGGGTATACGCCGGTGCAGCTTCCCTCGCAGCCCTGGCCGGGGCGCTAATTGTCACGACCCAGGGTGGTCTTCCATGGTCAGGAACGGAGGAAGGGCTTATGTCGGATGCGGCTACAAAGCAGGCTCCCGTTGCCGTCGCTCGACAAATGGATTCGGGGGCAGAGTCTCTCAAGGCCAGCCAGCCACATATTGTTCCCGCTTCCCCGCAAATCGCCGCGTCACCTGCCGGAGAAGTCGAAGGGAGTGACGAAAGAGTTTCTGCGATGGTAGCCAGGTCCATGGTAACCAGGGAAGCGGCGTCCAGGAGAGCGCAGGCTGTGCCTCAAGACATGAGCAAAGAGGCTTCCGCTATAAGAGAGAAGGCGGAACCTGAGCCTGAGGCTTTGTCGAAAGCTGCTCCGCTTCCCAAGGCGCAAATGGCCACGGCTACACCACAGGCCATGGCCGCCCTTCCCCCGGCTGCTGTTCCCGCGTCGGCGGAGGCGTTGGCGGAAGTTGAGGTCGAGGTCGAGGTGCAGAAAGCTGACTCAGAGGCGCCACAATCTGCCGAAGTAGCTGCCGCCCGCGAAGCCCCTGCTGTCGTGCCCCAGGCCGAACCAGGCACAATCGTCCCGGTGGTCCCGGAGGCCGCTGAGGAGTCCGACGTGGCGGCGAGGCCATCCAGTGGCTATGCCCTGGATGCGGCGCAGGCGCCGACGGTCGCCCCTGCCGCGAGAGATTCTGCAGCCCCAGCCGTCCCCGAGAATCCTTCGGTCCCGAGCGTCCGGGATGTTACGGGGGACGCTGGTACCACCTCGGCTTTCGAACATCGCGGTGAAACGGGGCCACCTGCGGACGGCGGGAAAGAAACCAGCCAGGTTCAGACTCCCACGGTAGAGGTCCAGGAATCGGGCATCGCGGAAGTTGAGGCTCCCGCCGCCATGCAGAGGGCAGATACCCTTCCCCCCCAACAGGAGGGAATCGAGGGAGAGGATGGCACTGAAGTTGTGCAGGTCTCTGTAACCCCAGAGCCGATGCTTGGCGAGCAGGCAGCGGAAGGGACAGCGGAAGAGGAGAAAGTTCCCGGCGATACTGGCTCGGAGGCGAACGCCAGGGAGCCTACTCCGCCGCTTCCGGGAAATGTCGCACGCCTTGCCCGTGCCACGCCCATGATGACGCCCGAAGCGGTCAGTAAACTTGCCGTTTCCCCTCAGGGCGAAATGGCAGAGCAAGCAGAGGAAAAAAGGAGAGCCGCGGCGACCGGTCCTGGCGCGGGCGAAACCGGCTCCCAGGGTGAGAGTCATTCTCCACAAGGCCCTGCTCCAAAAGAAACGGTTTTCCGTTTCGTTTGGGTGGTGGGCGGTCTTCTGACCCTGGTTGCGCTGGCCCTCGGAGGATATCTGGTCTACCGGGCCAACCGGTCAAGGATATCCACTAATTGATCGGGAAATGCGGCGGTTTACCAACCGGCAGCGGTCCTTAACAGCTCTGAATCATGGAATTGTTTATCTATCACTCAATAATGGAGGAGTAATGCCTATTTTGGAAAAGACAACGGGAAGAATTCGCTTGGGACGGATGTATGCCTTTTTGGCGTTAAGTATGGTGGGGCTCTTCTTAATGGCGTGTTCGTCCCAGGCTGGTCCGCCGGACTCTATTGGCGACCGACCGGTAGCGACCCATCAGCCGTCGGAAACTGCGCAGGTTGACCGGAATACGGCGGTTTCACTCGTTGGGCCGTCAGGCAACGCAACTGAATGGGACTCGCCCGGTGATGCCAGGTTTGCCCTCATTGGCAGCGGCGTAAGTGGAGAAAATGCATCTGGTGGATTCAGGAACTCGGCCTACTCGCTGTCAACCGGCGAATCGGGCAGCGTTGGCATATTTGCTTCAGGCACGGGCAAAGCCACCTCAGCCCCGGACCTGGCAATCCTGCGTCTGGGAGTACAAGACCTGGCTAACACCGTTGGAGAGGCCCGAACGGCCGCCGCGACCGCTATGACATCGGTCATAGAATCCCTGAAGGAAGACGGCGTTGAGGAGAAGGACATTCAAACCGGCCGTTACAGCATTCAGCCCCGTTACACCGGCAGAGAGGTGACTCGCTGCGTGCAGGTAGAGTCTGAGGAGACGGAAGAGAGTCAGATGGACCCCACTCCTACGCCCGAGGGCACAACGTCAGTTCAAGGCGGTGAGACGAGCGAATCCGCCGCGGCAGAGGAATGTTATCAGGAGTACATATCGGTCATTACCGGGTACGAAGTCAGTAACAATGTCACAGTGCTGGTTCGCGACCTGGAAAGCATTGACGATGTTATTGACGGAGCAGTTGAAGCCGGCGGGGATTCCATTCGATTTAATGGCCTGTCTTTTACTCTGGAAGACTCCACCGATCTGATGGAGGATGCGCGCGCCAAGGCTGTAGCGGACCTGAAGGACAAAGCTGGTCAATTGGCAACCCTCGGCGGTGTCGAGTTGGGGGACATAGTGTACCTGTCGGAAACCACCCCGTCGGTTGCGCCCGTGGTTCGGGCGGAATTTGCCCTGGCCAAGGCCTCGTTTGACGAAGGAGCGGGCGTTTCAACCCCTGTTTCCCCGGGTGAAGTCACGGTACAGGTGCAAGTTAACGGTCAATACCTGATTATCTACCCCGTAGAAGCGGAAACCGCCGAAGAAAACTCAGACGGTGAGCAGGGCGGGGGCAGCTAAGGCTTTCGTAGGTGGTGCAATGACGTACCCGCCGGAAAGTTGGGGCATCAGTGGACCGGTAGTTACAGGTTTCTCTCAACCTTCATGCCAATGGGGTTCAAGTGAAGAAGCCTTGAGGATTCAGGTTGGCAAGAGGTGACGCTTCAGGTGGCGGACCGGTCCGATAAGGTTGCTTTGGCGTTATTACAGACTTAGAATCGCAGTGGCCCCAAATTCCCGGGGCCACTGTTTCTGCGTATCGGATTCGCCTCGACCTGGGGCAAGCCTTTTAGGCGAATCTGTGGATGACGGGTTGCAGTGAATCTAAGGAGACAACATTCTCCACCCATGGTATTGAGTGACAGGTCAATCAAGGAAGCGCTATCCGAGGGCAGGGTAGTCATAGAACCTCTGGATGCCTCCGACATCCAGCCGGCAAGTGTTGACCTTCACCTTGACCGGAAGATTCTTGTATTCGGGAACCATCAGCGGCCCTACATTGATGTCAAGGAGAGCCTGGAAAATCTGAGCCAACTGGTACAGATTCCCGACAATGAACCCTTCATACTCCATCCCGGGGATTTTGTCCTGGGCAGCACGGTGGAGCATATTGAGCTGCCGGAAGACCTGGTGGCCCGGCTGGAGGGCAAGAGTTCCCTGGGTCGGATAGGACTGGTAATTCACTCGACGGCCGGATTTGTCGACCCCGGCTGGAAGGGCAACCTTACCCTGGAACTGAGCAACTTGGCCAGGTTGCCGATAACCCTTTACTACGGCATGAAAATCGGCCAGATTTCATTCCTTTCCCTCACCACCCCGGCCGAGCGTCTCTACGGTTCCGAGTCCCTGGGGAGCAAATACCAGGGCCAGGTCGAGCCTACAGCCAGCCGATTCCACCGGGATTTCGGTTCGGCCGGCGGGTCCGCCGACTGAAATGCAAACTTCCGTGCACGTTTGAGGTTTGAGGACCGGTTAGAGCCACCATGATCGAATCTTCCCCTATGGAACGGGCGCTTTCTCTTGCCAGAAGGGCGCTGGGAACCACCAGCCCCAACCCGGCGGTGGGGGCGGTTGTGGTCCGGGATGGCATCGTGGTGGGCGAGGGCCATACTCAGCCGCCCGGCCAAAGCCACGCAGAAATCGGCGCCCTTACCCAGAGTGGCGCCCTGGCCAAGGGAGCCACCCTCTACACAACCCTCGAACCCTGCTGCCACTTTGGCCGCACTCCGCCCTGTACCGACGCCATAATCGCCTCCGGTGTGGCCCGGGTGGTGTCGGCGGCTATTGACCCCAACCCACTGGTGGCCGGGCGGGGGCTTCGGGCGCTCCGCGATGCGGGTATAGACGCGGAGCACCAACCTCTGGCTGCCGCTGAAGAGCTATACGAAGCTTTCGGGAAGCACATCAGAACGGGCCTTCCCTTCGTAGTCGCCAAGTTTGCCATGAGCCTGGACGGTAAAATCGCCACCTATACCGGGGATTCGAAGTGGGTGACCGGGCCGCTGGCCAGGCAGGAAGTCCATCGCATGCGCCGGGAGTGCGACGCCATTATGGTCGGCATTAACACGGTGCTGGCGGACGATCCCCAGCTTACGGCCCGGGACGAGAATGGTGCGCCCCTGGGCCGACAGCCGCTTAGGGTAATTCTTGACAGCCATTGCAGAACATCGCCCGAAGCGCGAGTGCTGGGGGAACCGGGAGAGACGCTGGTAGTATCTTCTTCAGAAGCCGGCCTGGGCCAAAGGGAGAACCTGGTCAGGGCGGGCGCTGAAGTCTGGACGGGCTCCCTGGAGTCGCCAGGAATGATTGATATTAACGAGGTCCTGGCTGAACTGGGGCACCGGGGAGTGGTGAGCCTGCTGGTGGAGGGCGGTGGCATCACCCTGGGAACCTTGTTCGATTTGGGGCTTGTGGACAAGGTCCAAGTATTCATTGCCCCGGTGATTATTGGCGGCAACGAGGCCGCTTCGCCTATAGAAGGTCACGGGCCCGAGTATATGTCCCAGGCGTGGCGGGTGAATAACACCCGTATTGCACAGTTTGGTCCCGACTGGCTAATAACGGGTTATCCCAACCGAAATGTTTAGCGAGTATTGTTTATGTTCACCGGAATAGTTGAGGAAGTTGGCGAAGTAAAAAATTGCCAGGACTTTGGAATGACAATCGAGGCGGGAGGAGTTCTGGAAGACCTGAAGCTGGGGGACAGCATGGCGGTCAACGGGACGTGCCTCACCGTCGTGGAATTTGGAGGCGGTCAGTTCCGCGTGGACCTGGCTCCGGAAACCTTGCGCCGAACTTCGCTGGGGCAGCTGTCGGAAGGCAACCGGGTCAACCTGGAACGCCCCCTGGCGGTGAGCGATCGGCTGGGTGGTCACATTGTTCAGGGGCATGTTGATGGCACCGGCCGAATTACTTCCGTCCGTCCCGAGGGAGACTGTTTCATCATTCGGATAGGTGCGCCCAAGCGCCTGATGCCCTACATAGTTGAGAAGGGCTTTATCGCGGTGGAAGGCATAAGCCTCACGGTGGTGAAGAAAGGGGCTGCATCGTTTACGGTTTCTGTGATACCATACACGCTCTCAAATACTAATCTACAGGAAAAATCGGTAGGGCACAGGGTGAACCTTGAAGTTGACATCCTGGCCAAGTATGTCGAGAGCCTGATGGCAAGGTGATTCAGGGATTCAGGACGGGGGAAAGAGGACGGGAGGCGTAGGTCCGAGTCAGGCGGCTACCGGCTCGGTTTTAGAAGGAGACGGTCAAGAATTATGCCTCTGGTAAGCATGGAAGAGGCCCTTGCTGACCTCAAAGCAGGGAAATTCCTGATAGTAGTTGATGACGAGAAGCGGGAGAACGAAGGCGACCTGGTGATTGCCGCCGAAATGGTTACGCCCGCTGCGGTGAACTTCCTCGTCACCCATGGTCGGGGGTTGGTGTGCATGCCCATGAAGGAAGACCGGCTCAAGGAATTGGGTATTGAACTGATTGAGAGCGACCACGCCGTCCATGATATGCCCACGGCGTTCACAATGTCGGTGGACTACAAGGTGGGTACTACCACCGGGATTTCCGCCGGCGACCGCGCCGCTACGATCCGTGCTCTCATTGATCCGGAATCCAGGCCCGACGAGTTTTCCCGGCCCGGTCACCTTTTCCCCCTCCAATATCACCCCGGCGGCGTGCTGGTTCGGCCGGGCCACACCGAGGCTATCGTTGACCTTTGCGAAATCGCCGGCTTGTATCCGGCCGGGGTAGTCTGCGAAATAATGAACGACGATGGTTCCATGTCGCGGTTGCCGGACCTGGAGACCTTTGCCGCCCAGCATGGCCTGAATATTCTCAGCATCGCCCAGATTGGCGCCCACCGGAAACGCCATGAGGTGCAGGTTAGAAGGGTCGCGGAAGCCCGCATGCCCACCAAGTTCGGGGAGTTCCGGGTGTTCGCCTACAGCAGCCCGCTGGACAGCGGTGAGCATATTGCCCTGACCATTGGTGATTGGACTGGGGACGAACCTGTCTTGACACGTATTCACAGCGAATGCATGACCGGCGATGTTTTCGGCAGCATGAGGTGTGATTGCGGTGAACAATTGGAGCTTGCTCTAAGCAAACTTGGGCAGGAAGGCAAGGGAGCCTTGCTGTACATGAGGCAGGAAGGCCGGGGCATTGGCCTTCACAACAAGATCAAGGCCTATTCCCTGCAGGACGGTGGACTCGACACAGTCGAAGCCAACCAGGCCCTGGGATTTGACATTGACATGCGCCACTACGGTGTCGGGGTTAAAATCCTGGCGGATCTTGGGATAAGGAAGGTGAGGCTTTTGACTAACAATCCCAAGAAGCTGGTGGGCCTTTCCGGTTCAGAGATAGAAGTGGTGGAGCGAGTGGAGGTAGAGGTGCCTCCCAATGACGAGAACCGGGAATACCTGGAGACCAAGCGCCTTCGCATGGGCCACATCCTGGGGTCATGTTCCTGATTTCGGTTCTGTTTAGTTTTGCGGGGTAATATGCTATGATCCCTGGCATCTTAAACCACTAGCCCCACCGCTGTAACGGTGGGGACTAGGGCG
>VXOH01000031.1 GCA_009840135.1 Chloroflexota bacterium
ATCCACATGTCGAACTCCTGACGGTTGAATACCTTGTCAACAATCAGGTTAAATCCGGTGAGATCGGCCTGCAACGGAATTCCCACTTCGTTAAGCCAGCGCTCAATCCAGATGGCAAAGGTGGACCGCAGCGGGTCATAGCCCGGGCTGGGCGCCAATACCGTCAACTCCGGCATGGGGTCTCCGTTGGGAAGCCTCAGTCCTTCCCCTTTCTGTTCAACGAATCTGCCATCTTCGCTGACCCGGGGTTCTACCTCCCAGGTAAAGCCGGCTCCCTTAAGCAATTCCACTGCCTGAGCGACTCGTTCGGCGCGGCTCAGCCCTTTGCCAAAGGTTGGCACGTTGTCATTGTGCCAGGCAACGTTGCCGGTGGGCACCATGGCATACACCGGAATTGCAACACCCTGCAGTACCGTGTTGGTCAGAAACTCCTTGTCGATCAGGAGAGCCACCGCCTGCCTGAACTCCTTGATGTCCTGGGGTGAATGGCGGGTGTTGAACCCAAGGTAACGCACACCTTCCGACGCATTCTCGATAGTGGTCAGGCCGCCCGCGCCCTCCAACTGGTCCTGCAGCCCCTTGGAAAGGCCCAGTGGATTAAGCATGAAGTCTATGTCACCCTTCTTGAGGGCCAAAACTGCGGCATCCTGACTTCCGTAAATGGAATAGATTACGCTCTCAGCATACGGACCAACGGTGTATTCCAGGACCTTTTCGCCACCGGGCTCACCGAAGGCGGTGAATTTAAAAACCCCGGGCTTGGATTCCTGGTAGGCTCCATTGATATATTGAGAAACTGTACTGCCCGAGAAATAGAAACCGTCGTTCCTAGCCTTCTCCGCAAAGGCCCCTCTTTCCCACTTGCCAAATTCGAACCCCCCGGCGGTGGGTTCACCGTCGGGCACATGGGCGTACAACACCTTTTGCTGTTCGTCCAGTTCACCCGCCTGTTTGGCTTCTTCCACTACAGGCTCCCAATAGGCCTTGGAGAATATCGACATGAAAGCCAGCGAAAACTGCCAGCGGGCGAGGCCGGGCTTTTTCTTGAAATAAATTTTCAAATGATACGGGTCAATAGCCTCCGCATGATCAAAGAACTCTGTATCAACGATGGCAGGCCAGTTGCCGCTGAGTTTCAGGTCCCTTACCGTGTGCGCGGTGAAAATAAAGTCCTCAGCGGTAACGTCGTTTCCGTCGCTCCACTTGACTCCCTGCTTCAAAGGCATCTCGGTAGTCCAGAAGGTCTGATCGCCAACCTGTTCTTCCTGCAATGCCGTGGGAAAGTCCGATGCCAGGGCCGGCACCCAATCGAACCGCTGGTCTGAGTAAGTGTACAGGCCCACCTTGGCTCCGCCCAGGACGTATTGGTTCCAAATGGTGCCGTCGGGGCCCAGGTAGGCCCAGTGATTGGTTGTGGTCAAGTCTTCCGAAATCCCGATCTTGTAAATGTGCTCCTCATCGCTGGACACGTCAGCCGCGGGTTGGGGCGGTGCAGCCTGGGGAGTAACTTCCACTATTATGGTCTCTGTGGTTGGAGCCCCCTCCACCCGCACCTCCCGGACGACCTCCACCGGGACTTCCCTGGTAATCTCTACCGGAATCTCCCTGGTAATTTCGACGGGCACTTCCTTGGTAATTTCCACAGGGACTTCCTGGATAACCGCCCGCTCCACCTCTACCGGAACCTCCTTGACAACCTCGACCTCCCTGGTACAAGCCAGCAGGACAACCGTAACGAGGACCATGGTCATGACGGAGAACAATCGGCCCGAAGATGCCATCGTAAGTACCCCCAAAAAATACCGGGACATTCTGCGACGGTCGTTAGCCAGCCCAATGAAAGAGGAGAAGGGTTGAATTGGCAGTGGAAGGTAAGCCCGGCCTCACCGGCAATATTCGCGCCGCAACTTCTGCTTACCGGATCGGGACTGGCTGACAAGACCAGGTTGTTTGGGAAAAACCTGTTGATAGAGCTTATCAATTCGGATTTGCATTGTCTAGCTAGGGTGGGAAATCTCCAAAGTCCTGCGACTTCCAGCGAGGGGTTAATTTTTCACCCGTGACTGCGCTTTTCGCATGGGCGCCTAGTAAAGTAGACCTGGCACCGCGCAATCCCACGGCCTGAGCTCAAGAGACCTCACCTTCGCCTTTCAGAACATTGTTGTGGACAGGACTCTCACGGTACAGGACAACCGGTATGCCACCAATAAAAACAGGCCGGTGGTTTACACCACCGGCCCTTTTTGCCTGAGTAAGCTGGAAGGCTTGGACTAGATGTAGTCTTCCTCTTCCATCATGCCCATGTTGTCGCGGCTCTGCGACAGACCACGGGCGACCTCGGTGCGGAAGTCCTCCAACATTTCGTCGGTGATGGTTCCGCCGTTGGCCAGAGCCTTTTCCTTGAACTGGTTGAAGGCCCACTCCTCAGTGTCGCCCTGAGGCATGCTGAAGAAACCAGCGTCGAAGACGGGCATTTCGCCGGGGCCGAAGTAGCCCTTGCCTTCCAGGGTGTAGCCTTCCAGGTCGTGGGTGCCCTTGCCCAGAACCTGACCGGTCTCGGCATAGTGCTCCATGACGTTCTGCAGACCATACTTCTGGATGGGGCAGACCTTCATGCAGATGCCGCAGCCCAGGTAGCGGGCCATGACGGGGCGGCAGCGCTTGAAGTAGAGCTTGTTCTTCTCAATTCCCCGCCACCAGATCTTGTCGCGCATCAGGGCGCGGCCGGGGCAGCGGTTCACGCAGACCTGGCACACCTGGCAGAAGGCGTGGATGCCGTAATCCACGGGAGAGTCGTAGCTGACGTTGGCGTCGGTGGTCAGACCGACCAGGCGGCAGCGGGAGCCGACATGGGGAGTCAGCAGATAGCCGCAAGCGCCCAGCTGTCCGGTGCCGGCCGCAACGTGCATGGGGATGTACGGGCCAGCGGAGTCGCCGGAACCCATTACCTGCGCGTGATAGCCCAGGCTGCGGATGTAGTTGCCCAGCTCAAGAGCGGCGGCGCCTTCCGTCCGGTAGGTGCTGGAGTGGACGATCTCAGCGTCAACGCTGGGGATGGTCTGGGTCGGCTCGAAGTCCTGCTCGTAAGCCAGGCAGATGACGTGGGGGAACTTCACCCAGTCCTTCTTGCTCTGGTAGGTGTAGTGGGGATCGTAGGCAGTTATGCCGACTTCCACATAACCCAACTCACGGGCCTTGGCCTTAATCAGTTCGCTGACGTCTTCACCGGTGGGCTCGGCGGTGGGCTCGAGGTCGCCGGTGAGGCGCGCACCCATGATCAGGGAGCGGTTAAGCTTGTCATGTTCCTTGCGGATCTCCCGCATCTCCACGTGCTGGTCGCGAATGGCGTTGGCCCAGTCGCGGGAAGCGCGTTCGGTGATGTTCATGGTCTCTACGGGATACTCCCGAGCGTACCAGTCAACTTCACGCTGAACCTTGGGGATACCGGGAACGGTTTCCAACTCTTCGGGTACAGGAATAGTTACGGGCGAATCACCCGCGTTCTTGCCGGGTCGAACAACCTCATGTCCGATCTTGAGCATACCTTCTCCTCCCTATGAATATCTTGAACTTACGGTCAAGTCTTGCCGGTAACAATAAACCTTGCTTTTTTATTTGTCAATACTATGCGGCAACGGTTTTTGTATTCCTTTTCGCAATAGTTAAAAGTTGCCGGGAATATGATAATTCAACCTGAATTGGGGCGAAACCAAAGCTAATAAATGCCTGGCTGCCATATCTCGGTCAGCCCACCATCATATTGGTTAACTACACTTTTTTCGGACCCCGGAAAGGTCGCAGCGGCTCCCGGTTTTACCTGCCATCCTTCCCTTGTTCCGGGCATTGCTTTATCTACCGGGCGGCATTAGAATGCGCTTGCCATAGTAAGGAAGCAATGCTGTCAATTAACGGTTCGGTACCCTATCTCCGGGGGGGTAAGAAACGATGAAAAAGGTAGTGAGCGAAATCAGCGGGATAGTATTCAGCATTCCATGGCTGATGGCCAAGGATAATGGGCTCTTTGAAGAGGAAGGAATTGACATGACCTTCGTCAGGGCCCAGGGAGACCGGGAAAACCGGGTGGCTTACAACCCGGACGACGTGGATCCCATCCTGGGGCATGTGCCCTACGAACAGAACATGGTTTCAATCTATCGCGCTTGAGAAGAGGGTCAGGTCCGTCGGGCCTATGAGAGCAAGCGCGAAGATACCAAGATTATCTCCCTGCGGGCGGCGGTGATGAGCCAATCCCTGATGGTTCGGCCGGATTCGCCGCACAATTACCCCGGCACCCTGGGCAATCGCCCGGTGGCGGTATCCTTCCACGCCGCAGCCCATTACGTTTCCCTGCGCCTGCTGGAGGGTTACATACCCAACGACAAGATCAAGCTGGTTTCCTTCGGTTCCCCACGCAAGCGATTTGAGGCCATGATGAGCGGCGAAGCGGATGCGTGCGTCGTTATGGAACCCTGGATAAGCCTGGGCGAAAAGCTGGGCTGCAAGTCCCTGGCGGAGGGCCACTACCTGGGAGCGGAGAATGCCAGCGACGACATGGACCCGGAGACCTTCGCCGCCATTAACCGGGCCGTGGGCCGGGCTATTGACATGTTCAATGCCGACAAGCGCAAGTACCTGCACTACATGATTGATGAGCCCAATTTTGCCGAGGTAGCCGCCAAATACGGCGGGATAACGCCTGAGGATTTTCACCTGCCCCGCCTGCGTTATACCAAGGACACCTACTACTCTCCCGAGATTGTGGAAGATACCTACAACTGGATGGTCCGCTGGGGATTGCTCAGCGAGGCGGCCTGCACCGCCGACCTGGTGGACAACCGGGTATCTGCGCCGGAACCTGCGGCAGCATCTGCCGGCGATTAATCCTTTATTGGCTGCGAGAAAATAAGACCGCCCGGCAAAATTTGCCGGGCGGTCTTGCTTTGCGCAGGTACTTCCGCCGAGGGGACTCCTTAAATGATTGAATGGGAAGTGCGGGCGGCTCTTTTCCCCTGAAGATTTTCTTTGCAGAGTCTCGCGCCTCGAAGTTGGCCCGCCAGCTCTGTCCCGCTATTTACTCCAGCGGAATGCAGCCTCCGCCGCCTTGCAGAACGCCCAGTCCCGTTCTTCCTGATTTTTGAAGCACGGGTATTCCTTGAGCCCCTCCAGCGAATTCCGGTAGCCTTCCCGGCCACCCACCGGCGGAAAGTCGCTACCCCACATCATTCGCTCCGGTCCGAATGCGTCGTAGGCCATGTCCATTAAGGGCGGTACATCTTCAAACATGAAATGGGCGGCCAGAGGCCGGGGACGGACGCAGAATTCGCCGAGGCCGCCGAACTTGATGAAGGTGTTGGGAAAACGGGCAAGGGTAAGCGCGGCTTTGTAGTCATCGTATGGAGGCGTGACAGACTCCGGGCTCTGAGGCCTGTAGGCTCCGGCCAGGTGCTCGAGGATTATGGTCAGGTTGGGAAACCGCTCCACGATAGCCTGGAATCCGGGATCCGCTGCCTGGGCCGCGCTACGGGCGTAGCAACTTACTGGCAGTCGGAGTTCGGCCGACTTCCGCCAAATAGCAAGGGGGTCGGGTTCGGGAGACCGCTCGGTCGGGTGCAATCGCACGGCGATTACTTCTTCATGCTGGGCCAAGCTTTCAAGGGTGTCCGGGGCATTGGAGTCGGTTACGTCCACCCATATCACCGCGCCGAAGCGGTCGGGAAACCGCCTGACACACTCAAGAAGATATTCATTGTGATAGTTGCCAGCGTGCTGGATTAGCGCGGTCTTCCTTACGCCGTTGACGTTCATCTGGTGCAAAATGGTTTCGACCGGCTCAAACCAATTGAGGCCAGCGTGGGCATGGGTATCTATAATCATCATTGTGCCTATCCTCTTTAGTGAGAAACTCAGCAAGGAGCCGGGCTACAGGGGCCACTCTTCCCGGAGGAACAACCTGCGCGAGTTTCCGCAACAAATGAGCTCAACTTGCTCAGCGCTGAAACCGGCATCTTCGATATTTTCGGCGATGGGAGCGGACGAACCCGCAAATACGTAGTCGGAGCCCAACAGCAGATGCCCGGTCCCCGCAATATCGTGCATCATCCGGACGGCCGCGGCGGACACTGCCACATTGTCATAGTAGAGCAACGGCAAGTAGTCCGACGGCTTATCCCGTTGCAGGTCCACCGGGCGTCCTGCTCCGCTGAGATATCCGTTGTCAATTCGGGCTGCCTGGTAGGGCAGGTAGCCCCCGCCGTGGACCAGCATCATCTTCAGGCCTGGATGCCGGTCAAACAGCCCTCCCAGGATCAATTTGGCGGTGGTGATGGTAGTATCGAGGGTCCGACCCAGCGAAAAAGCCAGGTACGAGGGCCGGATGTTGGCGCCGAATCCGTGGGTGGGCGGATGCATCACGATGGGGATGTCCAACGCTTCCGCTGCATCCCAGAAGGGTTCAAAACTGTCCTTGGCCAAATCCTGCTCCACCGGATCGGTGGCCAGCATCGCCCCCAGCATCCCCAGTTCGTTGACCGCATACTCCAGCTCGCGGGCGGCCAGAGTTCCATCCTGCACGGGCACCGTAGCAAGCGCCTCGAACTTGCCAGGATGCGAATTCACGACTTGGGCCAAGTGCTCATTGAACAGACGAGCCCAGGTGGCGGCGCTATCCGCCGACAGAGTATAACCCTGGATATCAAGCCAGGAACCGATGATCTGGAGTCCCAGGCCCTGGTGTTCCATCCATTCCAGCCGGGGCTCCAGTCGGGCCAGTCCGCCTACCGGACGAAGATGGACGAGACCCTCAAACTGGAGAGCGGGACCCCTCTCAGTGTCCTCCACGGTAACGCCCAGGCTTGCGCCGGACCTTCGGGCTTCATCAATTAGGGCGGGGGGGACTATATGGGCATGCG
>VXOH01000146.1 GCA_009840135.1 Chloroflexota bacterium
GCCCAACCCTTTGCTGGTAGTTGAACCTCCGAGGAGGCATATTGGCCATCACAACCGATTCCAGGGCCCCTATGTCTACCCCCGCTTCCATAGTCGTCGTTACACTCAGTAGATCCACGCCCTCTACGCGGCTAACATCCTTTTCGTTGCCGACAAATACTTCTTGAAATCGTCTCTGACGCTTAGGCCGGTCCCCATCATCGGTTTGGCCAGTCAGCTCCTCGCAATGCAGGCGGAAGACCGGTCCCGATTGTTCGGCCAAGTAAACATAGTAGTCGAAATCCTCACGTTTGCTGTCAGGGCGCAGTTGTACATCCTGGCAATCTGGGCAGACGGGAATCCGACCAGTTTGATGCAGATAGAATGCATTGCACCTGGGACATCGCCACCCGCCTACCTGATTCTGTCCATCTTCGACTGTAGGTTTTGTGATATAGATATTTGTTGGGGAAATACCCAGGGTGGCTTGATCATCCAATACGCCAACCCTGGAATTCCGTAATATATTGACGATTTTCTCCTCCTCGACACCTGCGGCTTCGAGAAAAGCTCGTGTTTTTCGAGGAAGGCTGACACCTGAACTCGGGATTTCAGACGCTCCCCAGAAGTAGGGCTGCCCTGTGTATCGCCTCCTGACTCCCAGTTGGCGGATAACCGACTCGGCAGCATTTATTTCGCTCTCTTCCGCATTCGGTGGAGGGCTGAGCGTCGCCCAACCCGCACCGAGTCCTTCCAGAGTCCTGGCAGTGTGCTGGAACAGTGTGAACATAAGCTCGCTGGTTAGCGAGTCATCGATCATGCTTAACAAGCGAATCGCCTGGGGAGGTAGTTGCCCTTTCTCTTGCGGATTTGTGCCAGACCACGAATAGCATTCGTACCACTGATGGGTCACTCCGTCCGATGTATATTGTGAAAGATTGTAACCATTCCCTCCTGGGTTGAACCCCAATTGTAGGAATTCCTGCTTCACTTTATCTCTGATTGATGTCAAGGGGACTCTACCGGGATAGTCCTGAATCATGCTCAGAAGGGTTTGGAGTGCATCCGGGTTGTTGCTCTGCCCCCCCAGCAGCCAGATTAGTAGTTCGCTGTTCAAGCCGGGATCGAACAATGATGCCAGATATTGGTCATGGTCTGTGTTCTCAATTTCCAGCGCCTTTCCCAATTTGGCATTGATGGAGGTCAGCTTGTCCACACCGCCTGCTAATCTGGTACCGTATCTGATAGCTGCCTCAAACGCTCCCCAGTATTCGTCCAAAGCCTTGAGAAGCAATATCCTTACCATATCCCGGTAGTGGTCCTGCTCCATTCCGGAGGCTAGCTTGGCAGCGTCCTGACGGCTGTCAGTGAAAATGAGCAACTTGCGGCCAGGCTTATTACCTCGCTCCAGCGGCAGTTCTCTTGCAAGGGCGCCGGAAACCACTTGGCAAGCCTTCTGGAAGCCAGTCCGGTGCAGCCGCAGGGGCGTGTCCAGATTGCGACGACGGTAATCCGCGTCGCAGCGGGGACATTTGGCTGGAAGCGCATCCTGTTGGTCCGCATCGCTGCCGAGGATTGTGTAGGTCCATCCTGGAATCTCGCCCGGCCCAGTAGGAGCGGAGCTTTTGATGAGCCGGCCGGACTTGGCGTTAAGCCTAGCTCGGACCCATCTCCGGCCAATCTTTGAGTGAGTGAACTCTATATCCTCCGGCTCACCATGGGTTTCATCATTATGGAGAGGCCAGAAGACGGCATACTGCCCATACCTTCGGTCCTCTGACACTCGCCTGGGAATATCCGCGATGTTGGGGAAGTCTGCGGTGAGAATTTCGATGGAGTCACCGGAAACTTCAGCTTTACCGCGGTACCCGCCAAGTAGTACTTCGCCACAGACCTCACAGACCAACAAGTCCAAGACTCGACCGCCACATGAACAAGCAAGCCGGTGCCGGATGTGAAGCGCGCCGACAGGTCCGGTCACTTCGTTGTGGCCGTCGCCAGGTGAAGCGTTTCCTATGTGCCACGTCTCATCACACTCCGGATTGGCACAGACCCACATATTTTGCACGTTGTGATAAAAGAGATGGCCCCGCACGGGTTGCGGCGACATACCGTTGGCTTTGTGGTGACTCATTCCCAGGGCCAAGAGTAGGCCTCGCATTGCGTCCGATGCAACCTCGTTTGTATTCCGCGGGCCGAACAACACTTGGTCCAGGTCGGGAACTTTGGTGGCACGGATCCTTTCGCTGACCTCAAGGCAAGCATCCCGTATGGAATGGTCCGCTTTGATGTTGGTCAACGCCTTGGCCAGAATAACCGGAGGCTCACTATCTTCTTCGATTGACCCGTCCAGGCTTCGGGCAAGCTTGCCCATCCCCTCACGGGTTTTGGAAGATTCTATCTCGGGTGGCGCCATAGGATTCAAAACTTCAGCTTGTACTTCGTTGGCGAAATCCTCGAACGCCTTTCGGTGTTGCATCATCAGGCGGTGCGAGCCTACTTCCGGCTGCTCTTCGGCCTCAGACACTATTCTGAAATTGTCCCGCCCAAAAAACTCTCCCAAGAATTGCCGGGACTTCGGGGTGTCGTCGATGCTGGCTGAAGTTGCCAAGAACGTCAGTTGGTTGGATTCGACAGAAAGACCCAACCGCTCCAGCAGTAGGCGCAGAATGTAAGCAACTTCTGTGCCGGCAGTCCCTCGATAAGAATGCAACTCGTCAACGATCAGGAAAAACCTGTTCGCCGGATTGGACTTGAGCCAATCCCTGGTTTTG
The DNA here is from genome assembly GCA_009840135.1 of Chloroflexota bacterium. Taxonomy (GTDB): domain Bacteria; phylum Chloroflexota; class Dehalococcoidia; order Lucifugimonadales; family UBA3495; genus Bin22. Next base: position 2,754 of record VXOH01000146.1, read on the forward strand.
TCGAATATGCTGGTCTCCACCTGCCGCATAAGCATGATGTTCAGCATATGGTAGTTCGTAATGAAGATGTCAGGGGGAGTTTCCTGCATGTCCCAACGTGACCACATTTCCCCGCCATCTACATTCGGGAAATAGTATCGAGCTTCCGGGGGCAGTCCTGGATCATTCCTAACTGCATCGCTTTCATCGGCCATCGCTCGCAGCCGGTCTCTGAGCCGTTGTACGGCAGCGTCGTTCGCAGGAACACCCGGTACTGGTGTCGCACCTGTGTATCGACCAAATGTCACACGATTCCCGCCCCGATGAGAATCCAGCCACCGCAACACGGAGTCGGAATCCAGAGTCTGGCGCAGCCTACGTAGTTGATCTTCGACCAAAGCGTTCAAAGGGTAAAGTACCATGGCCCTGACGGCGTGAAGTCCATTGGCATTTCTTCCGGAGTGTGCCCACTGACTTTGCCAAGTTTCGTTTCCGTTGTTCCACCACTTCCTGCTATCAGGAGGTGCCGGACTCGCAGGCCAACTCTTTGATTCCCGCGCCAATTCAGCTAGCACGGGGAGCAAGAAACATTCAGTCTTACCTGAACCAGTGCCAGTAGTCACTACTAAGTCGCGTTTTTCATCGAGGACGGTTTTAAGGCTCTCCCATTGGTGCTTCCACAATCGGATGCCCGAATCCCCCAACAGTTCTTGCGCAAGATCTGGCACCCCTCGATATTCTTCCGACAATTGCGCGGCGGCATCAGACAATGTAAGGCCCGAGGAAGGATAGACCGGAGTAGGTTCCAACAGCGGAGGTTGTGACAGGACGTCTGATTCTGCGTAAAGCCGCCTTCTCTCAACTGCCATGTTCGGATACCGAAGAGGAAACGCACTCTCGATGTATTTCCGGTAAACATTGTTCAGGCGTTCATAGGCGCCGACAAGATCGTGCAAGGCTCAATTCTCCTGAAGGTCTACTCTCAATTTCCTGCACAGCTCTTTGGCCAGGTCCAGAGGAATATTGGCATAGACCAGCCAGTTCGGATTAACTCCCCTCTCAGGTAACATCCCCGAAGCCAGAGTTAAAGCTTTCTCATAGACCAGAGGCCAGTGTTGAGAAACAGGTATCGACAGCACCCCCGTGTTCGACTGGTGAATGGCTTCCGGGCCGAAGGCACCTGCACCCAAAGATAAAAATCTCAACCCGTACCAATCCCCGCGGAGCCACCGTTGGTTAGGTTCGTCAAAAAAGACGGTTAACGCCCGCCCGGAACGGTCCCCCTCTCGCCTCATCCGATACATCCCCGATTCTCCATGATAGACACCATTCCGGTCATAGAGGGTGTCGCAAGGCTCAAATCCTCCGGGCTCCCATTTCTCCACTTGCAAAGATGAGACTGCGAGGCCGTCTAGGGATTGCAAGGAGTCCATCCATCCATTGAGGTCTGGCAGGAGAGCGGCAAGCCGGATAGAAGTTATCCCTCCGTCAGTGAGTTCGACACCAGCACCCGAAACGTCACCGATAGGCGTGAGACTGAATCTGGGGGGGGCCAGCATAATGGTAGTGCGATCTCTCCGTGAGAGGCCATACCCGACCCACGCTCTGTAAGATGGATTCAGTTCTTCGCCCAGAAAGGAAGCCGCAGTCCGGGTTCTCCGGGAACCTAACCAGTGCCGGAGGAGCGACCGACCACCGAGAACCATCAGGAGACAGATCCAAATGACCGAGAAGAACAAAACGCCGGAGTACTGAGCGGGCCTCTTGCGCGTCGGGAGTCAATTGAAGTACGTCACACGCTTGTTTGAATCCCGCCCAAGTCCCGTCTCCGTGAATGGATAACCAGTGAAGTAACCGCTCCATCAGCACGCTTGACCCGGACCATACCGATTTCGGCACGCCAAATTCGGGCTGGTCGAATGGGTCACCTGGGTCTATATATTCACTTTGCCGATACCGTAACGCGCTGAATCCATGAATCTCGATATCCTGGCGCTGTACCATAGTCTTGATTTGGTCCGGAAACAACGGAACACTTTCGTCAAATCGGAGACCCAACTCCTGCAGAGACTTCCCCACTCCACCGGGTATGCCGTAGGTTCCTTCACTTTCTACACACAGGAATACGTAGAACTCGCCCCTGGCCCTTCGTTCAAGCTTGACCAAGGGTATTTCGGCTGCCATCTCTGCGGCGACAACAGTCGTAGTAATCCTTTGGAGAACGGCTTCAGGACTTCCGACCGTCCGAGCGTAGAAGTACTTTCTCTCCAATTCTAAGCCTCTTCATTACTGTTGGCAGCAAGCAGGCCACCCTGTAGGAAGTAGTTCTTGAAGGGAGTTCCGTAGGTTTCGGAGGGTGCGCCTGGCTGAACCGCATCCCAAGAAACAACCCTGAGGTGCCGGCGGTCGGACGTGCCCCCCCGTCCGCTGTCGACTTCAATTGCATAGTTTCCAGCTGCCAACAGGGGCAAGGCTATTGACGAATTTGCGCTTATGGTGTCGTCCAACACCGGTTCGTCTTCTGGATGCAAGACGTTAGTTGCCCGTACCCTGCAAGTCTGGTCAAAGGATGTAACGAAAATGCTCGGCAAATACCCTTCAAGCCAAGAGTCTCGCCGGTCCGTCTTCAATCCACCCTGCAACGAAATCGATGCCCTGACGCGTGGTCGGAGTTCCTCAAATAGCTCCGGTATCTGAAATATGACACCATCCCAATTGGCAGATAGAACTAGGCATTCCCTGTACTCAAACCATCCTTCGTGACTGCGTACTTCTACGGGGTCTCCCGCCCAGTCCAAAAGACCCTCATCTCTCAAAATGGAAATCTGATCCTCCAGCTCCATGCGGCAAAGAAGCAGAAATGTTTCGCCTAGTCTAGGCGACCCACGACTGGCGAAATTTCCGGCGGTTTCATCAAGAGGGTCTCGGGTCAAAACCCAAAACCGGCGAGACGGGATACGCAACTCGGTCACCCATGGGTCTCCCGTCACCTGATATGTTTGTTCACCCGCTGGGTTAACCGGCCACAAAGGGTAATATTGGCCATCTCTACTGCTACGCAGCGACTCTAAGTTTCCGTCATGGTCTATTTCTAAGGTCCCGCGAAGTTCTTTAGCTGGATGTCGTGGAAACAGTAGATAGGCTATTTGGCCGGATAAGGGGTCAAATTCCCTATATAGACCTGCGGTCAACCATTGCGCTCGATGGGTGCGTGTACCATCAAAGCCCGGCCTTTCCCAGGCCACATCAATGTAAACCCTGTATACAGCATCCACCAGGGCTTCGTATCTATCCGCTGTGGCCTCATTAGCCAAGTTCCTGATATGCCTGGTTGAAAAATCATTGGCGCGGTTGAAAAACCAGCCTCCGATTCTTTCTCGATCTGAGTTTCTGCCTAACTGTCCTTCAAACCTCTTGAATTCCCCTTCTAGCTTGCCTTTGTCTCCTTCTCTAAGCAGGGACTGGGAAAGAGGGTAATTTGTATACTTCGTAGGTCCCTCTGGACCTCGTTCGGCCGAGGGCCGCAATTCGTTGCCAGCGACCCATTGGTTAAGTGCAACCCATAGTGGTTCCTCTGGCGCTGGAGGGGACATACCTGGAGGTCTCCCCGACTCTTCAGTCAAACCCAGAATTTCTCGCAATCGGGTAAAGTAGTTTATTTCTGAAATTCCTCCTTCGGGAGACATTCTGTGTGCTGCCAATACCATCGCCCCCAAAAAGGCCAAACATGGAGGGGGCCCCTCGGGTGAAGTTGGTCTTGTCCCTGGAAGAATAACCCGACCCCTCGAGACACACGCTTCCCGCACTGCTGCCTCAAAATCCAATACTGGGTTGGATAGCTGGTCTTCGGAGAGCCACTCGGCGGCGATCTCTATCAAGGCGTCCTCATCTAGGCTCAGGTAAATTGCCTCACCCTCAGGTGCACCGTCAATGAGGAACCTCGAAATCGCCTCATTCCACTCAGAATACGAGGCCAATCGTGAATCTCCTGGCACTGTTCTTGTCTAAGGTATCCGCCAATGGAATGACCCGTTCCAGTGCTTGTATTGACTGTTACGTTAACCCAACGACTTGTTCCGCTTTCTAGGGAACCTCTGAAAAACTGACACCTATAGATGTTTCGATTTGTGCGGCCT
>VXOH01000128.1 GCA_009840135.1 Chloroflexota bacterium
CCCCTCACCCTAACCCTCTCCCACCAGGGGAGAGGGGACTTATTCAGACCTTCCTAAGCTCTTGGTTAGACTTGGCAGCCCACCTTGAATGCGATGAGCGAAATGGCGGATTTAATGCCCTTCCTTAATAGCCTGCGCAATCTTCTCCGCCAGCATAATAACCGCCGGGTTTATGGGGGCTCTGACCAGGTCCGGCATGATGGATGCGTCAACAATTCGTAGCCCTTCCAATCCGCGCACCAGCCCTGCCTGGTCGGTGACGGCCAGGGGATCGTTGTCGGGCCCCATGCGGCAAGTGCAGGAAATGTGGGAGTAGGTAGTCACCTCCCGCAGCAGCCAGCTGTCCAGCGCGGCGTCGCTGCCCAGGTCATCTTCAGTGGGCGCCAACCTTGGCCCCAGAAACTGGGCCGTCTCCGCCCGTTCCGCTAACTCCAGGGCCAGCCGGACTCCGTCCCTCATACGGCTGCGGTCAAATGGCTCTGCCAGGTAGTTGTAATGCATGGAGGGTTGCACCCGGTAATCCTTTGACTCAATCTTCAGCTCTCCCTGGCTGACCGGCAGCAACAGGGTGACCATCATTTCCGCATAGCGGCGCACGGACCAGTCGTCCCCTCCACCGGCAACGCGGTCGTGGGAACGGGGCGGAACGTAGCAGGAAAAGCTGATGCCCATGTCATTCTTCAGGTGTGAACCCGGCGAGGTCAGGCGCAGGGCCGCGCCGCCGGGAGCCGCCCGGTCCGGGGATTGGCGGGATTCGCTCCCCTGCGGCAAGTCCCAGGTAACGTAAGCCTTGGGATGGTCTTTCAGGTTCCTGCCTACCCCCGGACTGTCGTGGACCACCGAAATGTCCAACATCTCCAGCTGCGGGGCCGGGCCCACTCCCGACAGCAGCAGCAAATGGGGAGAGCCCACCGCGCCGGCGCTCAGGATTATCTCGTTCGCCTCAACCGCAAATACCTCGCCGCCTGACTCCACCTCCAGGCCCACGGCCCTGTTGCCGTTGAAAAGCAATCTGACGGCACGGCAATTGGCCCGAATAGAGAGGTTCAGGCGGTGGCGCGCCGGGTCGAGGTAGCCCAGGGCGGTGCTGAAACGAACACCCAGGTGGTTGTTGGTAATGCCCGGCCCGATGCCTTCGGAGTCAGGGTTATTGTGGTCGCCGGTTTCCCGGAAGCCATTGGCGACACAGACGTCGCGAAAGGCCCGCTGGGTTGGGTGCCAGTTTTCGGGGTCCGAATGGTGGACGAAAATTGGCCCATCCGTACCGTGAAAGTCGTCCCGGCGGTCCGCGTCCGTTTCCAGCTTTCGAAAATAGGGCAGGACTTCCTGGTAACTCCAGCCGTCGTTACCCTGGGCGGCCCATGCGTCAAAGTCCTCCGCCGTGCCCCGGTAAAAGGCCGATGAGTTTATGGCGCTGGACCCGCCGGTAACCTTGCCCCGGGGTACCAGCATGGGCGGCGCCAGGTCCGTGGCGGTGGCGGTGAACTGCCAGTTGTGGGGGTCTGACGCCAGCCAGGAAGGATGCCCGCTGGGCGAGCGGACTGCGGGAGGCGCCGGGGACGCGCTGAAACCGTACTTGAGCTCGTCGGGAAGACGGTCAAAATCGGGATAGTCGGGCCCGGCCTCCAGCAGCAGCACGGACCGGCCCGGGTTTTCCGATAGGCGGCTGGCCAGCACCGATCCTGCCGATCCTGCCCCCACGATTATGTAGTCGTATTTCATCACTATTCCTGCGTAGCGAGTTGAGTGAGCGTCGTCCTGCCTGTATGGGTCGGCAAGAATCGCCTCGTTGGTCCGGCCCTGAAATCAGGCAAAGCCGGCCGGGGCAAACCCGGGCCGGCTTTGTAGCGACAGGGTGTGGACCGATTCGGTTCAGTCGTCCGCGGTAACCGGTTCAGCTATCCGGTTGTCCACCAGGTCACCGCTGCACGCGGCCCCGTCCAGAAGGCCCCATTTAACCATCCAGTGATAGGTGTCTTCGATAATCTCGTCGTTGTACGGCGTGTTGTAGGAATACCGGATCCTGGAAAGATGAAAGTCTTCGGGGGTGATGCTACCGTACTTCACGGCCACCGAGGCGAATCTGGGTTCGTCTATCAGGTAGTGCAGGTATTTTCGCTTGTCGGCGTTGATCATATCCACTGCCTTTACCACCGCCCGGTTTATCGCGGTAAAGGTTTCCTCGTCCATGTTGTCGCTGGCGTTTTCGGCCCCCAGGTAATGTCCCTCGCAGACCGGCCGGCACCCCAGCTTCTCCGCCAGCGTAATCCAGGCCTCCATCAGCGCCGCCGCGTCCACCTCGCCGTTCATCAGGGCTTCGAACCGGTACTGGGGCGAGCCGTAATGCACCAGTTTCAGCTTTTCCTCGGGAAGGTATCCGGACAAGAGTCGAAGGGCTACGTAATGGGACCCGGCATGAAACTGGACGGCTACAGGCCTGTTGCCCAGCGTCCCCGGGTAGTAATGAAGAGAGTCGCCCCGCACGAGGATGGCCTGGCTTGCTACGGCCGAACGCAACGCTATTATCTTTGCCCCCTGCTTGCTCTCATAGGCCCGACGGACCTGGCCCTCTTCTCAAGCCCGGTAAATGGCAACCTTGGCGTCCTCGAATGCCACGTGGCCCAGAATTGGGTTGACCTCTTCCGGATTTTCGGTGTGCGTGACCTGCCCGCTGCTGACGGCAGTGACGAACTCCATGTCAATGCCCTCGGCTTCGAACAGGCCTTCATCCCTGGCCACCAGCCAGGGCAGGCTGAAGATCGCGCCGTTGATTTCGCTGACTACCTTCTTCATGGTTGGGCCCTCCGAAAAACTCCTTTTAGCGCCCGTTCTTTCCTGTTAGCCCCAGTTTAGCAAAGCCCGGCAGCACCGTCTAATTTCGTTGGCAATATGTCAGGGTATTTCGATAATTCCCTCCCCCTTGATGGGGGAGGGTTAGGGTGGGGGTGAATTTGTCGCGCGAAGCCTCGTATCTCAATTCAGGATGGATTCCACTGACCAAACCAAATCAATGCATATACGATAATCGAAACACCGTGGGTCATATGTCGGCTCGCAGTTCGGCGAGATTGGGATAATTGTAAGTCTTTCGCTGGAACGCCCGGCAGGGCAAACGCATCAAGGTTATCGTCATTCTGAACGAAGTGAAGAATCTAAACTCCATCCCACGAGCCGGCTTTCGGTTCTGTGAGGTGTTTTACAGGCAGGATTTGACGCCCTTGGGCAGGATCAGGCGTCCACGTCCGCCCTTGGCGGGGCGACGGTCTTTCCAGCCGTGAAAAGCTGCCGGAAACGGCCTGAATCTGAGAGGCGTTTGCCCTGGGCCGGTCTGCCCTCAACTTGACGCTTCCGGGAAGCCCAACTACAATCCGGTTCACCGCAAGTTGGTCCATCCTTCGAAAATTCAAGCTGCGGGTAGCAATATCCGCAGCGTTTTTTCGGCTCTCAAGAGGAAAAATATGCCTGAAATGACCGGAGGCCAGGCCCTGGCCAAGTCCCTGTATCTGGAAGGAGTGAGGGTCATTTTCGGCCTTCCCGGCGTCCAGCTTTATCATGCACTGGACGGTTTGCAGGGAGAGCCGGGCATCCGGTTCATCACCACCCGCCACGAGCAGGCCACCACCTACATGGCCGATGGCTATGCCCGGGCCGGCGGAGGCATCGGCACCGCCATGATGGTGCCGGGACCGGGCCTCCAGAACGCTTCAGCCGGCATCGGTACGGCCTTTGCCGCTTCCTCTCCTATCCTGGTCGTGTCGGGGCAAATTGAGCGGGACCTGATTGGCGTAGACCGGGGAATTCTCCACGAGGTCAACGACCAGTTGGACACCATACGCCCGGTAACCAAGTTCGCCCGGCGAATTCTGGACCCCGCCGAAATACCGGATGCGGTGCATGAGGCCTTCTATCACCTGAAGACGGGCCGGCCACGCCCGGTGGAGATTGAAATTCCTCCTGAAACCCTGGCCGAAGTAGCCAATGTGGACCTGCACGAACCCGAGGAATACACGAAACCTGTGGCTGATGCTTCAAGGGTACGGGAGGGGGCGCAAACGATGTCGGCGGCGGCCAATCCCCTTATATGGGCCGGTGGCGGCGTCATTTCCTCCGGTGCCCAGGAGGCCTTGCTGAAAGTAGCGGAGCATTTGCAGGCCGCGGTAATCACCACGCCCGAAGGCAAGGGCGCCATATCTGAGAGGCACCCGCTGGCCCTGGGAGCGCACCGCCTGCGTAATGACCCCGTCGCCAGGGAAGAACCCAACTTCGACGCGATTCTGGCCGTGGGCACCCGCATGGCGAATCCGGCATGGCTGGGCGGCCAGCGCATCGTGCAGATAGATATTGACGAAGCCGAGCTTGGCCGCAACTATGACAATACCCTTGGTATTCAGGGCGATGCCCGCCTGACCCTGGAGAGCCTGTATGACAACCTGCAGCAGCTCGGGTCCGCTCGGCCAAGCCGTGCCGCCGAGTTCGATTCTCTGAGGCAGCGAAGGGCGGAAACGGCCATCCGCGTAGAACCCCAGGAGTCTATAACCGCCACTATCAGGAACGTGATGCCGGAGGATGGCATCCTGATTTCCGGAATGACCCAGATCGGATACTACTGCCGGGCCTTCTATCCCGTTTATGAGCCTCGGACCTTTATCACTTCATCCTACGCCGGCAACCTGGGTTACGCCTATCCGGTGGCCCTGGGCGCCAAGGTAGCCCAGCCCGACAAGGCGGTGGTGGCCGTTTCCGGCGATGGGGGCTTCCTTTTCAACTCCCAGGAGCTTGCCACGGCGGTGCAGTATGGCATCAACGCCGTGGTAATAGTCTTCAATGACAATGCCTATGGGAATGTCCTGAGGGACCAGGTGAACCGATTCGAAGGGCGCGTTTACGGGGCCGCTCTCCACAATCCCGACTTTGTGAAGTTGGCAGAGGCCTATGGGGCGAGGGGTGTCAGGGCGGAAATTGACCAGTTGGAAACGGCGCTGAGCGAGGCGCTGTCCATTGAAGCTCCCACCCTGATCGAGGTTCCCGTACAGGGAATGCCCACACCCTTCGAGTAGTTCCGGTCTGTGGAAATGGGACTGCTCGCCGGCAGCCCGCCAACCTTGGTAATGTCTACAAGTCCCCTCTCCCCCGGCGGGAGAGGGTTAGGGTGAGGGGGCACGTTCAGATTTTACTCTATCACCCCAACCTGACCTTCCTCATTCAAGGCGGAAGGGACTTGTGCCTGGGTTCCCCTGGATGTAATGGTAGCCAATTGTTTTATGACGAGGTTGAATCCATGCCGCCCAGCCGCGGGCCGGTAAAGTTCGGCATATTTGACTGGATAGATGCCAACGGCTCATCGCCGGCGGACCTCTACGAGCAACGCCTGAAACTCCTGGAATATGCGGATAAGGCCGGCTTCTATTGCTACCATATGGCCGAGCACCAGGGCACTCCCCTGGGCATGGCTCCGTCGCCCAGCGTTTTCCTCTCCGCCCTGGCCCAGCGTACAACTAAACTCCGATTCGGCCCGCTGGTTTATCCCTTGCCCTTCTACAATCCCCTCCGGTTAATTGAGGAAATCTGTATGCTGGACCACCTGAGCCGCGGACGGCTGGAGGTGGGCATTGGCCGGGGCATTTCGGCCTACGAGCTGGATTTTTTCAACATCAGCGTTGACCAGTCCCGCGAAATGTTCCAGGAATCCCTCGAGATCCTGATGCAGGGCCTCCGGACCGGACGGGTCTCTTTCACCGGAAAACATTACACCTTCAAAAATGTTGATCTGCCGATAAGGGCTTTTCAGGACCCTTATCCGCCGCTGTGGTATCCGACCGCCAATCCCGACTCAATAAAGTGGATTGCCAGTGAGGGAATCAGCACCGTTACTCACTACCCTCCCATGGAGGTCATGCGGGAACACATTGACCTGTACAAGTCGGTGTGGGAAGAAAACCGAACCCGCCCCGATCGGCTGAATGGCCACGTGGCAGTGCCCATGTATGGCATCACTCGGCACATCTACCTGGCGGAGACCGACGCTCAGGCCCTGCGCGAAACCAGGGCAGGCTTCGCCGATTTCATCGCCAGCTTCAACCATCTCCGAATACTTAATGGCGACGATTCGGGGCGCACTGACTACCTGGCGGACTTTGATGGCCGGTTGGCCGACGGGCTTCATATCGTGGGTTCGCCTGAAACGGTTCGCAAAACCCTAGAAGAGCATCTAAGTATAACCGGCTCAAACTATTTCGTCGGCTCCTTCCTCTTCGGCACCTTGAGTTTTGAACAGACCATGAACTCCCTGCGCCTGTTCGCCGAGAAGGTAATGCCCCATTTTCAGTCGCCGGCGGCAACGGTGTAATCAGCCGGTCCTGCAGCCGTCCCCGGTCGCCACTTCAGGGAATGTCTGAATTAGTCCCCTCTTCCCTGGTGGGAGCGGAACATCCGCCAGTGGCGGTAGGGTTAGGGCGAGGGGGAAGTGGTCGTTCTCAGACTATCCACCCCCATCCTGACCTTCCCCGTCAGGGGCTGACAGGGGTATGTACTTGGCCATTCCAAAGGAGAATTACCCGATGAAGTGTCATCCTGAGCCCTACGGCATAGCTCAGGATAAACTCCGCGAAGGATCTAAAATCGCAGGGAATAAAGGTGTTGCCTTTCTGAAAGTCGTCATAGGGGAACCCCTC
>VXOH01000069.1 GCA_009840135.1 Chloroflexota bacterium
GTTCGTGCGGGGGGTGGGGTGGTGTGGTTTGTGGGGGGGGGTGTGGTGCGCCGTGCCAAGCCCTTGGGGGCGGCGGGCGGCCCGCCGCCCCCCCCCCCCCTACGGGTTGCGTGACCGCCCGGAGGGAAGCGCTGCCACGCCCCAGCAGGTAGAGGCCCAGATGGGACAGGCGGCGGATTTACATCGGATTGCTACTGACAATTGGCCCTTTCTGACGAGAGGACGGGGAAGTATCATCCGGGGAAGGGACGTTACAGGCAAGGGGAAAACAGTCAGGGCAAACGCGTTACAGATTCACCCTACAGTGGGCACAAATTTGGTTGGCAAAGGTCATGTTGCTCCACCTGGAGCGGACGAGGACGCCTGAGCTTGCAGAAGGGCCCAGGGTCCTTCTACTCAACCCGGTTGCGGGTAGTGAAATTGGTTCCAAGGATTGATTTTAGATGCTTCGGCTTCGCTCAGCATGACGGGCAATTAAGGCGCGATTGCCCAGGAAAACAGTCGGACATCGGGAAGAATTTGAATGTGGAGTTTCCTGGCGAGAGAAGCCAACTGGACGGAGATAGTAACCAACACGCTGGCGCTGGGGTTCAGCCTGATGGCCATTGTGGTGATTGCCTATTCGGTGATGGTGAGGCCGGAAATACTGGCGGCTGTAGGCTCGGTTACGTCGGGGATAACGGGGGTTATACTGGGATTTTACTTTAACCGGGAGCGGTTGAAGTCGGCGCAGAACCAGGCCAGAACTGCGGCCACGGAGCAGAAGGCCGCCAGCGAGGAGGCCAGAGAAACCGAAAGGCAGCTTGAAGGGTTATCAGCGGCATACGGCACTATTATGGTACAATTGAACCAGATGTACAGCGGCATGGACGACCGGGAAGTGGAGGAAGATCATGACGCCTAAAGAGAAATTCATAAAGCGTCGTCTGGGAGAAATCCTGGAAATCGCAAACAAGACCCTCGATGAGCACAAGGAATGGCTTGAGGAGAGGAAGACCAGAAGGGAAGAGAGGTTTGAACGACTTCTCGACCGCAAATAGGTAACTGACGGGCCATACTCATACTCTTCCGTCTATTACCACGTCCAGCACCGCAGGTTTTCCCGATTCCAGCGCCTTTGCGATTTCCGGCCCAATCGCTTCCGGGTCGCTGATTGTCCGCCCGTACACTCCGTTGGCCTCAGCCATGCCGGCCAGGTTCAGCGGCAGATTGAAGTCCATCCCCACATAGCCCTCAAAGTCCTCGCCCACTTCCTGACCCAGGATTTCCCGGCGATGGATGTTCATGTTCAGCTTGAGGATCCGGTAGGAGCGGTTGTTGCAGACCAGGTACACCGCCGGAATGTTATAGCTGGCGGCCGTCCAGAGGGCCTGAACGGTCATCATCGCGCTGCCATCGCCGACCACCGCCAGCACCGGGCGATGGGGCAGGGCCAGCTTAGCGCCCAGGGCCGCTCCCATGCCCCAACCAATGGCGCCTATTCGTTCGCCAATTATGCTGTCGGGCCGGTCGAACTTGACCGCGCCATGAAGGGCGTCCTTCGAGCTCAACGAGTCGTCTATCAACAGGGAATCGGCGGGCAGAGCTTTCGCCACCTCGTGCATCATCCGCTCCGGGGCCATGGGCCTGGCGTCCCATACCTGCTCCAATGCGCGCTGGCGCGCTTGCCGGGCCTTGAGGCTGGCGTCCCTGTAGCCGTCCTTTCTTATCGAGGCGGCATCCAGCCGGTCAGAACCCATCAATTCCTTGAGGGGAGCGGTCAAAGCCTCCATGCCGGCCCTGGGGTCACCAAATAAGGGAATGTCGGCGGGCTCAGTCTTGCCGATTTCCCGCTGGGCAGAATCCAGGTGGATGAGCCTGGTTCCGGGGCCCAGGGCGCGGTCGGCGGTGTAGAAAAAGCCGGAAAAGACATTGGCCCCGACAGCCAGGATTACGTCGGAGGCGGCGAGCAGCTGCCGACCGGCGGCCAGGGTGGGATTGATGCGCCCAAGGAACTGGGGATGGCCGGAGGGGAAGTTGGCCCGCGCAATGGAAGCAGCATAGACGCCGGCGCCCAGAGTCTCCGCCAGATCCACCGCAGCCGTCATCCCGCCGGACTGGGACAGGCGGTCTCCGACTACCATGAGAGGATTCCTGGCCCCGGCCAGCAGATGGGCAGCCTGCTCCAGCGCCGCGGGATTAGGCACGGGAGGGAGCATGGCGGGGCCGGAAGGGACTACTTCCGCATCGGTTGTGCCATTGAGGGCGTTGGCGGCCAAGCCCACGAAAACCGGACCGGTGGGCGCGGCCTTCGCCTCCTGAAAGGCCCGGCGCAGGGCACCCGGCACCTGGTCGGGATGGGTGACCTCAACGCTCCACCTGGTAAACTGGCCCACCATGTCAGCCAGGTCGGTACGCCCTTCGGCAAGCTTGCGAACGTCCTTGTTGCCGGCCGTCAACACCAGGGGCGTCCCTCCGTCCATGGCGTGGTGGAGCAGGCTGATACCATTGGCCAGGCCGGTTTCGATGTGCAGGTTGACGACGGCCGGGCGGCCCGATGCCTGGGCATAACCGTCCGCCATACCCATGGCCACGCCTTCCTGGGTGGCCAGTACGTACTCGATATCGGGGAACTCGGGGAGCAGGGCCATAATGGCGCTTTCGCTGGTGCCGGGATTGCCGAAGAGATGGGTGACCCCTTCGGACTTAAGGGCGTGCAGGAAAGCGCGGGCGCCGGAAATCTCCGTCATGGACTCCTCCTCTCCAGATCAGAAGGTTTGGCTCCGTCGAGCAGCCCGGTGGTTTCCAGGAAGGCCCAAAGCATGCCCCGCATCTGCTTTTCGTGAACGGGGGCAAACCTGGCGAACTCCCTCAGGTTGCGGGCCGCTTCCTCTTGCGGGTCGAAGCGGTCGCCCATCAGAAGGTAATCGCCGGCCAGTTCGCGGTTCCAGATCTCTAGCTCGTCGAAGGTCAGTTGGGGCTCAAACTGGAAGCCGTAGGAGTTCCCCTGGCGAAAAGCCATGTCAATCCTGCGATAGCCGCCGTCGCGCAGGAGGATATAGCCCTCGGCCAGCGAAGCGGCTTCGGGGGGAACGCTGAAACATTCGCCGTGCAGGGTGGGCACCAGGGGCACTCGCAACTTGCCGAAGACCGGGTCTGCGTCGCCGGCTGCGGTAATGGACAGCCGGCGGAGGCCGAACTGGTAGCCGCCGGTAGGCTCCACGCGGCCACCGAGGGCGCGGCTGAGAAGCTGGGCGCCAAGGCAAACGCCGAATACGGGGATTCCCTGGGCCGTAGCGCCTTTGAGGTAATCCATTTCCGATTTCAAGGCCGGGTAGTCGTCGTTGGCGGAAAGGGGGCCGCCCAGGGCCACGACCAGGCTGACCTCGGCCAGCGGGGGAGCGGGAAAGGACGCATAGTCTGGAGCCAGGTCAAAGAGGTCAACAGGCACCAGGTTAAAGCCGGCCTGATTCAGCACCTCGTTGTAGTTGGAACCCAAGGTTTCGGGGGCGGCGTGTCGTATGATCAGGGCGCGTTTCAATCATTCACCCGGTCTCGTCCAGGCAAAAATGTCCTGGCTGCGATGGCCCAAATGCTACACGACCGTAATGGCGTTGTCAGCAGGTGGGGTGGATTGCGGGGTGAGTTTGCAGGCCGGTGGCTGGCATGGCCGTGCAGGGTCGCCTGAAGCGGATTTCGCTGCCGCCAAGGGGAGAGGGGATATTCGAGGTGGTTTCTCCATTCTATTTTCACCCTCACCCTAACCCTCTCCCTGAGGGAGAGGGGATATTCGAGATGGGTTCTCCGTCTTATTTTCACCCTCACCCTAACCCTCTCCCTGAGGGAGAGGGCATATTCGAGATGGTTTCCGCGTTTTATTTTCACCCTCACCCTAACCCTCTCCCTGAGGGAGAGGGGATATTGAGATGGTTTCCGCGTTCTATTTTCACTCTCACCCTAACCCTAGCGCCACAGGTCCCCCTGAGGGAGAGCTGACAGGGGTATATATTCGGCCATTCCAAAGGAGAATTACTCGATGAAATGCCATCCTGAGGACTTCGGCATAGCTCAGGATAAACTCCGCGAAGGTTCCAGAATCGTAGGGAATAGATTTATTGCCTTTCCGAATGTCGTCATTGGGGAACCATTTTAGATTCTTCACTCCGTTCAGAATGACGTATTAAAGGTGCAAGGTTGTTTGCAAATTCATACCGCTGTCGGATGAGGGAGGGGGATCTTCGGAAGAACCTGGATTGCAACCGGGCTGAGTGGCAGGATTCTGGGCCTTTCGGCAGGTTCAGGGTGACAATGCTTGAGTCGAGGGTATCCGGTAGGTTTTTCTTACCTTTGTCGGGGCCAGGGCGCATGGCCATGCCCCCCTGCGGGTAGGGGTGTGAGGAAAGGGAGAGTTTTTATATTGGCTTTCGTTTAGAATGCGAGTTAACAGATTAGCCAGGCAGGGGTCCAATTCAGGTGGGCTTGAGGGCAAAACAGGGCAGCCACAAGGGCTGCCCCTACCGTTTCGGCTCCCAAACCACCTAGGATGGAACGCTGCCGATTAGCTGCAGGTACGGGCCAGGAGCTTGTAATGGAAACCGTGATTGCCAACACCACCATAGTAACGGGAGATGCCGGTCGGACCATTTTGTATGATTCGGCCATCGCGATTCGGGATAACGTCATTGCGGCGATGGGGGCCACAGAGCAGGTGATTGGGGATTTTCCTGACGCGGAGGTTATTGACGGGCGGGGAAAGGCGGTGCTTCCCGGGTTGGTGAATTGCCATACCCACCTGCTGGCTACCGCGGACCGGGGAATCCTGGAGGATTTCGGGTTTCCCACCACCCTGCGTTTCCCGGTGACCACCCGTTCGCTGCTCTCTACGGAGGAGCGCCAGGTGATAGCCACGCTGGGAGCGCTGGAAGCGATCCGCAGCGGGACGACGACGATCCTGGAGATTGCCGACAACGTGGGCGGGTTTGCCCAGACGCTGGCCGATACGGGCATGAGGTTGGTCCTCGGCGACAATATCAACGACGTTGACCCGGTGAAGCTGCGGGACGGGGTGTACGAGTTTGACGCCGGGCGGCGGGGCGATGGTCTCCGGCGCAGCGGGGACCTGGCCGACCGGTGGCATGGGATTGACGGAGGACGGGTAACCTGCTTCCTGGCGCCTCATGCACCGGAGACCTGCTCGCCAGAACTGCTGAGGGGTGTCCGGGAGATGGCGGATGCCAGGGGGCTGGGCTACACGATTCACCTGTCCCAGAGCCGCATTGAAATTGAGGCGGTCATGCGAACGCGGGGGGTGGAGCCCACGCATTACCTGTTCGCCAGCGACTTCCTGGGGCCCCGGCTGGTGGCGGCCCACTGCCGGTACGTGAACGCCTCGGAGATTGCCCTGCTGGGACGAGCCGGCGTGGGGGTTTCGAACAACGCCGCCATTGCGGCCCGGCGCGGTGCGGCGGCGCCTGTCCGGGAGCTTCAGGCGGCGGGATGCACCATTGGGATGGGCTCGGACAACATGGCCGAGGACATGGTGGAGGTGATGCGGGCGGGGCTCTTCCACGAACGGGTTAGAAGAAACGACGAGATGTACCCCCAGCCGGAGGATGCGCTGGAGTGGGCTACCAGCGGGGGAGCAAAAACA
The DNA here is from genome assembly GCA_009840135.1 of Chloroflexota bacterium. Classification (GTDB taxonomy): domain Bacteria; phylum Chloroflexota; class Dehalococcoidia; order Lucifugimonadales; family UBA3495; genus Bin22. The sequence goes on from VXOH01000069.1 coordinate 5,630, forward strand.
CTGGGGATGGATGACCAGGTGGGAACGCTGGAAGCGGGCAAGCTGGCCGACCTGTTCGTGGTGGATACCTTCAAGGCGCACCTGGTGCCCACTTTGAGGCTGGTTTCCGCCTTTGTACACAACGGGCAGCCGGCGGACATTACGTCGGTGATGGCGAATGGCAAGTGGCTGATGCGGGACGGCAAGGTGGTAACCATAGACGAGGAGGACATACTGCGGCGGGCGGAGGGAATCGGGCATTCAGTCTGGAACCGGCTGGTGGAGGCCTACCCGGACGTGCAGTTTCCCGTGCGGTTGCCGCCCCATCCGCTGAATTGATAGCAAGTGCTGGAATGCAATTGGCAGCGTTCCAATTCAGGAGGTTTGGTGGATAGGGGCAGGGCAGACACATAGGTCTGCCCCTACCATGCTCATTTCTTTGCCACCCAAACCGGAATTTTGCCCTGCGAGAAAACGCCTGGATTCGGGCTTTCGCCGGAATGACGGCTAAAGCCTAAGCCATCGTCTTTCTCATTCATACCTTTAAATGCGGGAATCTTGGCTTCAGTCAGCGATCCGCCTAAGGCGGACGCCTGCGCGGGAACGACGGGGCATTTCCCAAGGCTGAAATGCGATAGCCGTGTAGTCATGGCGGGATTGAAACCCGCCCCTACCTGTTCAATCCACCTGAATGGCAACGGTACCTCGAATGAATCAGCAGCTGACTTCTACCGGCAAGCCACCGTCGCGCTGGAGGGTTCTCACGTAGCAGATGATGTTGTCCACGTCGGCTTCGGTCAGGCCCGGTACGGGAGGCATGTCGCCGAAGAACCAGTGGTGGGTGATTACACCATTGGCAACGGCGGCCTGGAAGGAGAAGTCGGGGTGATGGCTGGGCACGTACAGCCGGTGAACCAGGGGAGGGCCAAGGTCGGTGCCGGTGGCCGTGGAGCCATGGCATTGGGCGCAGTTGGCGCCGAAAAGTTCCCGTCCGGCCAGGTACGTTGGAC
>VXOH01000058.1 GCA_009840135.1 Chloroflexota bacterium
GGGTACGGCCTTTGCTCCGCCCACCTACAGTTCAATATACAAGGATGGGGGTGATGACGGTAGAGCCGGATTCTCGCTCCCCCTCACCCCTTCGACAGGCTCAGGGCAGGCTCTAACCCTCTCCCACCAGGGGCGAGGGGAAAACCGAAAGGCCCTGTGGGCGGAACGGCCTCCGGTTGACTTTCCCAGCCGGAGGCCGTAGTTCTTCCCCGCATCTGCAGCTTGCGAAGGAAATCTCCGGCGGCGGTCAGGCCCAGCGCTGCCTGATCCACCGCTCCCTCACCCGCTTGATCCACAACCAGGACAAGGCGGCCACCAGGGCCAGCAGCAGGAACAGCCAGGGCCAGGGCGATGACAACCCATAGTCGCTGTTCACCCGTTCCCAAATGCTGGAGCCCGCCGCTCCGCCATTGGTCTGCGTCTCGGTGGACTGGCCGGTGGCGCCGGCGCCCGAAGTCGTGGTGGTCGTGGTGGTGAGCGTGGTGGCGCTGGATGACTCCGCCAGACCGTTGTCGTTGCCCATGCCGCTGCCATCGCCAGCCGGGGCCGCGGAGGCCGGCCCGGGTGTGCCGCCGGCGAGGCCGGCAATCTCCTGGGGCAGGGTGACGCTGCCGAGAGACCTGACCGGCAGGGCGGAGAGGAGCCGCCGGGGCGATGTGAAGGCGGCCGGCGCCGCTGGGGGCTGCTGCTGGCCCGACAGGGTCTGTCCCTCGGCCAGCTTGGGCTGAGAGGGCGGGCCGCCCAATTGAGAGGTTGAGCCCGAATCGTCCGTCCCGTCGGTGGAGCCGGGGTCGGTGTCGGCGCCCGGCGGAGGCGTGGAGTCCGGCGGGTTGTCATCACCGGAGGGGGCCGGCGTGGGGTTGCCGTCACCCGGCGGAGTGGTGGGCGCCGGCGTGGGACCGGTCGTTGGACCCGGCGTGGGGCCGCCGGTCGGCCCCGGCGTCACGGATGGCGTTACCGAAGGTGAGGGCGTGGGAGTGCCGGAGCCTGGCCGGTTGTCGTTGTCCCCCGGCCTCAGGGTCGGTTGCGGCGTGGGTTGCGGCGTGGGCTGGGGAGTCGGTACGTGCGTAGCCGACGGCGGCAGGGTAGGTCCGGGCGTGGCTGCCGGCGGCGTGGGCGTGCCGGACAACGGCGGAGTGGGTCCCGGCGTCAGGCCGGGCGTCGGGCCGGGCGTGGGTTCGGTTGTGGGCTCCGGTGTAGGGTCAGGTGTAGGGTCCGGGGTGGGCTCCGGCGTCGGGTCCGGCCTGTCCGGCGAATTGTCCCGGTCCGGGCGAGAACGGGTGCGGCCCTGGCCGGAAGGCGACCAGCTACTCCAACCCTCGGCATTGCGCGCCCGCACCCGCACCTGGTAGGAAGTGCCCGAACGCAGGCCGCTTATGGTGGTACTGGTGCTGGTGCCGGAGAAGCTGTGGTTGTTCCAGCCGTCGGAGGAGCCTCGGCGGTACTGCACGTCATAATCGGTTATAGGCGAACCATAGTCATTGGGCGCGGTCCAGGAGACACGAAGGGCGGTACGGGATCCCCCGGAAGGACGGGATACGCTGGGGGCTCCCGGCGTGGCCGGCCCGGTTACGTTGGTTACGTTGATGGTGAAGTTAATCTCCGCCGGCTGGCCCTGCACCGTGAATTCCACCTTGCCGGTGTAGGAATCCTTGGTCTCATGGTCTAGTGAAGCCCCTTGCTTGACGCTAATCTGGCCGGTGGCGGAGTCAACCTTAAACATGCCGGAGGTGGCCGCCTCTCCGGTCAACTTGTAGGTATAGGTCTCGTCCGGCTGCTCGTCCCCATCCAGGTCGTAGGTGTTGCCGACCAGCGGCGCCCCTACGACGGTTCCGGCGGGCGAATTCTCGCGGATCGTCCGCACGGAATCTGTGAGGACTGTCACCAGCAGCCAGTCCGTGGCGACGCCCCCGTAGGCGTCTCTGACGGTGAAATCTATCGGCGAGGCTGCGGGGTTCAGTCCCAGGTGTTCCATCACCGCCACACCGTGGCCGTCGCTGTAATAGGCATTGACCTTAGACACGATGCCCGGGTATTTGGCCGATGCCTCGTAGGTCAATGGGTCGTTGTCCGGGTCGGTAATGAAATGGACTCTCGCGTTGGTTTGTAAGTGCCTGGTCCGGTGGGCTCCGTAGGGAATGCCCGTAAAATAGCTTTGGTCGTGTTCTTTGGCGAAGCAGCAAATTTGAGGCGGCCGGTTCGCCTGGCCCTCGCCAATGTCGGACCAGGACCCCTCACCTTCATCGCTGCTGACGGCGCGCACCTGGGCTTCATAGGTATCTCCCGGAGTCAAGCCCGGCAGGTTAAAGCTGGTGGCAGTAACCGGCAGCGTGTTGGTCTCCGTATTCGGATCGTTGGGGTCGGCAAGGTACTTGTACTCCGTCCACGGGTTCTCAGTTTCGTCCTCGGCCACCTTTGCCCGGTACTGGGCCTGGTAGCCGGTCAGAGTCGTGTTGTTGGCTGGCGCCGCCGTCCAGGCTACGTCCAGGGCGGGGGCGGACTCCTCACTGAACTCGGTGCGGGTGACAGTGGGCGTGCCAGGTCGCCCCGGTGTCACGTCGGTCACGTCAATGGTCAGGTTGGCCGCCACGGGAATCTCTTTGCCGTTTTCGCCTCCCGGGCCCGGCTCATACACCGACCATTCCACCTTTCCGGTGTAGGTACTCCCGCTCTCGTAGTCCAGGGTTGCTCCGGTATTCACGGTAATCCGGCCGGTGGATGAATCAATTTGGAACAGTCCGGAAGTCTTTACCGCTCCGGTCAGGGAGTAGGTATAGCCATCCGGGTCTCCGTTATAGGGTTTCCCCACGACCTGGCCCACCTCAGTGCCGGCGGGGGAGTTCTCAGGGACTTTCAGTATTTCTCCGGTAATCTGGTTGACCGAATATGAGAGACGTTTTGAACTGCCGCCGTAGCCGTCGTGGACCCAGTAAAGGACCTCGCTGCTTTCCACGCTGGGGTTCCATGGGTCCATAAAAAAACGGCCAGGCTTTGGCTGTGGTTCGTTCCATATATGGGTAATGACAATGCCGGGATGTTCGGACCTGGCGGCATAAGTCAGCGAATCGCCGTCGTCGTCAGTAAAATGGGTGGCAACGTCGTAACTCTGCAATACCCACCAGTAACTTTTCCAGCCAGCGGGGATGGTAGCCCCGGTGGTGCGGGGCGCCCGGTTAGTCTGCCCCGAGCCGACGCCGGACCAGCCGCCATGAGGCTTGCCGCTCTTCAGGGCGCGGGCTTGGACGTGATGAACGGCGCCGAGATCGAGGTGCGTAATCCTGGCTGTCCGGTCCGTCTTGGAGGATGGTTTGCCATGTTGGGCCCACAGGGAGTCGCCCTGCTTGCAATACCGGACCTCGTAATTGGTAATGGCGTCGTCGCCGCCGGTGGGGGCGGGCCAGGTGGCGTCCAGGCCTGCCTTGTCCGTCGGCTGGTCAAACCTGGTGCGGGTGACCTCCGGCGTACCGGGCTTTATGCTGTAGTAGTCGTTGTCCACGATGACGATGTCAGCAGTACCTGAAGTGAGACTGCCCGATGTTCCCGTTATCCGGATTAGCTCGTTGCCTTCGTGAACTTCGTCGTCCACAGGAGTGATGGTCAGGGCAGTTTGGCCGCTGCTCGAGTCATTCGGGATGGTAATTGTCCTCGAGCCGGTCACGGTATAGTCATCACCCTCGGTGGCAGTAAGTCCGGTCACCGAGACATTGACAGTCAGCACCCCTTGGCTGCCGATGCGATTTGCAACAACATTAATTACCGTGGCTTCGTCATCCTCGTTAATGGTCTTCGTGTCGAAGGTAAAAGTAATTTCTTGACCGGAGGACTTATAGCTATCGTCGTCGGTAACGGTAATGAGCGCTTCGCTGACCGTCTTCCCGGGCGCAGTACCGGAGACAACAATGGTCTCAGGCCCTTCGTATTCAGTGTCGTTCGATGCTCCCCGGAATTTCATGGTAATCGAACCGCTGGTGGCGCCGTCAGGAATGGACAGTTCGGGGAATTCCTCCCCCCAGCTGTAATCTCGATTTGCCAAGTCCGCATTGGCCGTGCCCTGGAAGGAATAGGCCACCGTTGCCTTGCCGGTGGTGCCGGTGCGGGTGGCCGTAATCGTTACGTCCTTGTCAACATCGCCCTCGCTGACCGTGTCGGGGCTTACGCTCAGGGTAATGTCATAGGTGCCACAGCTCACCTCACTCGCGGCGCCGTCCTGAAAAGGGATTGTCACCGGGGCGATGGTCATGGCGCGGCTAGTGCCGGGGAAGAGGCGGTTGGTAGTACCGGACACAATTATCGTCTCATCGTACTCCAGGTTTGCGTCTCTCACCGGAGTAATGGTCATGGTACCGGCGCCGGTCGTCTCCCCTGCCGGTATGGTTATGGTGGGCGGGGCAGTGGCGGTGTAGTCGCCAGGGTTGTCAGCGGTGCCGGTCAGCGGCTGGATGGTCGCGACGATGGCTGTGTCGATGGTGTTCGCGGTTTTCAGGATGGCCGTTATCGTTACCTCAGTTGCACCGCCCTCCTCGGATATGGAGACCGGATTCACCTCCAATATCAAATCCGGGTCGTTGTCAAGGATGGAAATGGTGGCCGGGGTCGACGTAAACTTGGTCGACGCTTGATCTATTATTATGGTTTCCGTTCCCTCGGCCACGGTGTCTTCCTTAAACGTGAAAGGCACTTCAACGGTTCCTCGATAATGGCCCGTGGGAACTTGTACAACGTACACACCTAGGGGATGATTGCGGCTTGGCTCAACCCCATAATCGCTATCTGAAGCAGTGCTATCGCTGCTTATGGAAAGGGGCACCTGGACTACATCGCCGGGGTAAACGAACCTGCTCAGCGTTACCGTCACGGTTACGTCTTTTGTGCACGCGCACTCGCCAACCTGGTTCTGGTCCACGCTCAGGGTGGCGTGGTAGTCGTGGTAGAAGTCATTAGGCTGACCCGGACCGGACCCCTGGTCGTGGGCAGCCACGTCCGGGGAATTGGGCGGTCTCTCCTCCGCCACCAGCTTGGCGGGCGCCAGCAGGGCCGCCAGTATGACCGCCACCAGCACCAGGGTGGCCGCGGCCAGTTTCCAGTATTCAGGATTAACAGCTATCGCACTCATCACAACTTACTCCAGGACTCGTAACTCTTTCGCCAGGGTCCGAGGCATCTCTCGCAATAATTGGGGCAGTAATGGAGGAGGGGCCGCCGGGCCGAACTACCGGCCCAGGTTACCGGCCCAAGCTAATGGGCCAAACTATCGGGCCAAACTATCGGAAAAAACGCCGGGGTGGCCGCGGCTCTTGGAGAGATGCAGGAGCAAGAAAGGCGGGGGAATAGGGGCAGTATCGTTTATTGTTAACAATAAACGCGCCGGGAAACAGTTGAAACTGCAACCAATAGCAGGGTAGTATGGAGTTGTGGCTGCACCTGATGCGCTTTCGAGGTGAGAGTCGGGCGCATCGGGGGCTGGTCCCTGGGATGTCCGGCCCCCTGCGAGGGCCGGACATCTACATCTTTTGGCTTTCACTTTTTCCTTTTCCGTATCATTTTTGGGGCGGTTTTCCCTGGAACGAAGGGATACTACTACCCTGAAGCAATAGTTGTCAATACCATCTATTGCGAACTGAATTATTGTGTTAGCATTTTATTGTGAAAAGTTTTGTTTGTAACGGAATAAAGTTGTACCACTTCCCAAAGCGAGGCAATTATCTGTTTTGTCTTCCCAACACCGACCCAACGAAGCCCCCAACGGAGCCCCCAACGGGGAAACACTGGAAGAGTACCTGGCCGGCCTGCTGGCCGCAGTGGAAAAGGGGATGGGGCAGGTTCTGTCGCCCTATGGGCTGATTGCCCTGGAGTTCAAGCTGCTGAAATTCTGCTTGAGGAATGAGGAGTGTACCGCCACTCAGCTGGCGGAGGTGCTGCCCACGGACCCGGCGCGAATAAGCCGGTTGGTTAACGGCCTGGTGGAGATGGGCTTCCTGTCCCGCCGGCGGCTGACCACCGACCGGCGCATCGTGATGCTGAGCCTGACCGAGGCCGGGCGGGAGCGCATCCTGGAATCCGACCGGGCCATCCAGGACTTTTTCGACATCCTGGAGCAGGGAATCAGCCCGGAGGCCCGGGGGGCCTTCATATCCATCGCCGTAACCATGACCGCCAACTACGACGCCATGAGGCAGCGGGAAGAATAGGGAGTTGGTGGCGTACCCCTGACACCCCAGACCCAGGGTTGGGGTAATGGTGTTCCTCCTCTCAGAAACAGGGCCGGCGTGAGGGTGCCCCCCTTCTTTCATCCTGCCCCCCTTACCGTCATCCTGAGCGAAGCGAAGGATCTAAAATCCCAACGGCCGGAAACCGCCTCCTTGGCTGGGATTCAATAACCCTCAAGGGATTCTTCTCAAGCGCAACCGAGGGTTCGGAATGACCATCGCAACAGGAGCAACCCAAGGGACGCAACAGGTCTGCCCCGCGTCCCTTTCAGCGGTAACACTCCAGGGACAGGTCCTTCCAGTTCGGGTTAACCGATTCGGCCAAGGCAATCTTCCGCCGCCTCAACCACCCCTTCTGTTCCTTACGTGAGAGTAGTACTGACGAAAGTGGCTTTGACCGGTCGGCATTTTAGATCCTTCACTCCGTTCAGGATGACGGTAGGGGGGTTCAGGGTTACGGTAGGGGGCTTCTTGGCCGGTTGCTCTCCTTGTTGGCGATGTGTAGGATGCGCCCGGTGTCTCACCACCGGGCGTTCACACTTTTCAGTGCTGGGGCGTTGCCGCCTTGCAGCCATTATATCTTCAGGGAAATGGGAATCCCAGGTGCAAAGCGAAAGGGCCGGATGAATGTCCGGCCCTTTCTGTTGGTTGCCAGTGGGGGGCTAAGGCGTCAGGGGAACACTGGCATGGTCTGTGGCCCGCTGCCGCTGGAGTCGGTGATTGTAAAGCCGTCCCCGCCTTCCGGGACTACTTCCACGATGGTAGCGTTGTCCCGTCCGTCCAGTTCGCCCTCGGTGCGGGTCACGATTACCAGCACCCCATCGGCAAGGTCTAACAGCCGGAGGGTCTCCGTCCCGCTGGGCGTCCGTTTCTGGACGATGGTGGAGTCGGTGTACTGGACTTCAAACCCGCCGGCTGGCGAATCCACATCGAAGGTCTTGGCTTCCACGTCCAGAGACACAATGCGCCCGGTACGCCCGCCCACGCTGATGTAGCCGTACTCGGCCTTGGACTCAACCTGCTGCTTGGCCTCCCTCAATTCGTCTTCATTCATAGACGTTGCCCCCGCCTTTTCATCGGTATTGAACACGCCCATGCCCATCGCTGCGCCGGTGCTTGCGCCCAGCAGTAGGGCCATGCCCAAGAGTATGATGCCGACCCTGGCTTTGGTCAACAAAGGCAGAGGGAGTCTCGTCCCGTTCAGCCGGGCTTGGTGGCTATCGCCTCCCCGTAGGCGAAAGTGAAGAGGGCGCCGGGATGATCCTTCCACCGGTCGTAGGCGGCCTGCAGGTCGCTGACCAGCCCTTTGGATGACGCCCCGTACTTTATCGCCGCCTCCGCGACTTCGGGGGACAGCAGCCACTGGCTGACCAGCCGATGAACGGAGGCGATTTCCTCCGGGGAACTGTAGGTGCTGAAAGAGGCGCTCATCCTGACATCTGCGAACCCGGCAGCCAATAAGTGGCCCTTCATATCCTTGCCCATCTGGGGATGTCCGTCGTCGGACTTCACCAGGTCTTCGAACATCTCCCAGGACCTCTTCATGATGCCGAAGTCGGGATGGGTGAAGGCCGACTCGCAGATCATTTCGCGGCAGGCTATCATGCCGCCGGGCTTCAGAACGCGTTTGACCTCGGCCAGCACCGCGGCGGTGTCCGGGACGTGCATCAGCACACTGCGGCAGTGGGCGACATCAAAGAAGTTGTCCTCGAACTCAAGGTCGGTTACGTCGCCGACGTGAAATGTGGCGTTTTCCTGGCCCTGGGACGCGGCAACGGACATGGCCAGCTCAATCAAGGATTCTGCCATGTCCACGCCATGCATTTCGCCGGGCGCTACCGCTTTGGCCAGGCCCACCGATATCGTGCCCGGACCACAGCCAAAGTCCAGCAGTCGGAGGCCAGGCCTGAGATAAGGCAACAAGAACTCAGCGCTGGTTTCCGCCGTTGCACGCAACTGGGTCTTCAGCATTTCGTCGCTGTAGCCCATGGTGTAATCGGGAGTTGCCGAAGTCTGCTGATTCATTCCAATAAACTCAATGAAGAGAGATCGGAGCACCTATTGAGTGGCTTTACTGCCGGAGCCAAATGGGGAAGGCGGCCCCGCCGGCCAGGAGTGCTGAAACCTTTCTCAGGGCTTGTTGGCTATTACCTCACCAAAGGCGACGGCGCAGAAGGCGCCGGGTTCTTCTTTCCATCGCATATAGGCGGTGGCTATCTCGTCGCATAATTCCTGGGAAGAAGCCCCATACTTGATGGCTGCCTCCGTAATTTCGGGGGACAGGAACCATTGCAGGGCCAGGCCGTAGATAAAATCCCGGTCCTTGGGGGTACTGTAAATGTCAAATGAAGCCGTCATTCGGAGATTTTCGAACCCGGCCTCCATGAGGTGCCCTTTCATGTCCTTGCCCATCTGGGGGTGGGCGTCATCGGCCATGAGCAGGTCCTCGAACATGTCCCATGCCTTCCGGATGACGCCGTAATCAGGGTGGGTAAAGCTGGAGGCGCTGATCATCTCCCGGCAGGCGAGAAGGCCGCCGGGCTTCAAAACCCGCTTCACCTCATCCAGCACGGCCCGCGTATCGGGGACGTGCATCAGAACATTGTGGCAGTGAGCCAGGTCGAAGGAGTTATCCTCAAAGTCCAGGGCAGTAACATCGCCCACGTGGAAAAAGGCGTTGGCTTGAGCCGCGGTCTTGGCTACTCTCCTGGCCAAGTCTATCTGGGACTCTTCCATGTCCACGCCGTGGAGTTCGCCAGGGTCGACCGCCTTGGCCAGCCCCACGGAAATGGCGCCCGGGCCGCAACCGAAGTCCAGGACCCGCAATCCTGGCCGCAGGTGGGGCAGAAGGTAAGCAGCGCTGGTTTCAGCGGTGTAGCGGCGGTAGATTTCCATGAACTCGTCGCTGAAGCCCATGGTATAGTCTGGCGTTGACGACCCTGAATTGACCATTTCGATAACAACTCGCCCTGCATTTACTTGTCAGCCTTAACCTGATCCTCTTCACTCTGCCATGGGCGGACCAACCAATCCGCTTGCCCGACAGCAAATTGCCGGAATATTTCGCGGCCAAGGCAAATTCAAGGCATGATACCATGCCACTTGTAAGCTTAATATGATATTCCTCGTAGTTTCTGATGAATTCTTGTAACTTTATCGCCGATCCGCCATAATTGAATTTCCATTCTGACTTTCAGAATCGACGGTTGCGAGACTTCTGAGACCGATTGAAGTATCGGAGGAGTGATTTGAACTATTCAGACGAGCGGGACCTGCAAATAAGTGAACTGCGGGAGCGCCTGTCCCAACTGAGCGCGGCCAGCCTCCGCATCAACGAAAGCCTGGACTTCGACACGGTGCTGCAGGAGGTGGTTGATAGTGCGCGAACCCTGACAGGGTCACGATATGGGGCAATTACCGTCCCCGGGGAAGCTGGGCAGACTCCGCACTTCATTGTTTCCGGTGTGACCAGGGAAGAGCATCAGGGACTATGGGAAATGCCCCAGGGTAGGGGATTTTTTGACTATCTCAGTTCAGTAGAGGAGCCACTGCGCGTTTCGAATGTAGAGGACCACTTGAAGGGATTGAGGTTGCCCGAGTTCGCTCCTGCGGTGCCGGTAACCTCCCTGCTGGTTGCGCCCGTTCGCAACCAGGGAATCAGGGTCGGTACCATCTATTTGGCCCACGGAGCCGAAGGAGGGGAATTCACCCGGGGGGACGAAGAGACACTGGTGCTCTTCGCCTCCCAGGCAGCCATGGCCATCGCCAACGCCCGCCGGCACCGGGAAGAAAGAAGGGCCAGCGCCGACCTGAGGGCCTTGGTGGAAACTTCACCGGTGGGAGTAGCCGTATTCGACGCCAGAACCGGCGTGCCGGTTTTATTAAACCGGGAAGCTCTCAGGATCGTCTCTTGCTTGCTCAGTCCCAACCAGGCTCCCGAAAAGCTGCTGGATTTCTTAACCTTCAGGCGCGCCGACGGCAGGGAAATCTCAATGCGAGAGTTCTCGATGGCTGAGTTGTTGAGCGCGGGCGAGACCGTGCGGGCCGAGGAAATCGTTCTCAAAATACCCGACGGTCGAAGTGTCACAACGCTGATTAGCTCCACACCCATCCTTTCCGACTCAGGGGTTGTGGAATCAATGGTGATCACGCTGCAGGACATGGCGGCGGTGGAAGAATCGGAAAGGCTGCGGGCTGACTTTCTGGCCATGGTGAGCCATGAGTTAAGGGCGCCCCTGACGTCCATCAAGGGTTCCGCCGCCACGGTGCTGGGATCTCCCGGGGACATGGATCCCGCCGTAGTGAGACAGTTCTTCCGTATCATCGAAGACCAGGCCGACCACATGAACGACCTGGTTGCCAATCTGCTGGACGTGGCCCGAATCGAAACTGGCACTCTGCCGATCACTCCCGAGCCGGCCGAGGTGGCGGTGCTGGTGGACCGGGCCCGGAGCGCCTTCAACAGCGCCGGGGAACGGAACTCCCTGGCGGTCGACATCCCTCCCAATCTGCCCCTGGTTATGGCGGACCGGCGAGGCATTGGCCAGGTGCTGGGCAACCTCTTCTCCAACGCGGCTCGAAATTCCCCCTCTTCTTCGGTGATCCGGGTAAGCGCTGCAATGGATGGTATTCACGTCGCAATTTCGGTGGCAGACCAGGGAAGGGGCATTCCGGCGGAGAGCCTGCCGCTCCTGTTCGGAAAGTTTTCAAGAACTCAAACTGAAGAGCAGGGAGGGGATACGGGGCTGGGGCTCGCCATCTGCAAGGGGATCGTTGAGGCCCACGGGGGTCGTATCTGGGCGGAGAGCGATGGCCCGGGCCTGGGGGCGCGGTTCACCTTCACCCTGCCCACGGTGGGAGCAGCTGAAAGCGACACGCCAACTACATTCCCCAGGAACCCTGGCGCCTCATTACGCAGGCAACAAGAGGAAGCCCGGGAAAGAATACCGGTGCTGGCTGTGGACGACGATCCTAACGCGTTGCGCTACGTTCGGGACACCCTGGCCGCCGCGGGCTACGCGCCGGTGGTGACCGGCGACCCGTCCGAATCTTTGCGACTCCTGGAAGATCATCGGCCCCGGTTGGTCCTCCTGGACCTGATGCTTCCCGGGACCGACGGAATCGAACTGATGAAGGACATGCTGGCCCTGGCGGAGGCGCCTGTTATCTTTCTTTCGGCCTATGGACAGGAGGAGCACATCTCCAGGGCGCTGGACAATGGGGCCGTAGATTATGTGGTTAAGCCCTTCTCCCCCACGGAACTTCTGGCACGAATTAGAGCGGCCCTGCGCCGACACGAGGAGTCCGATCCCTCGGCATCCTATAACAGTGGCAATCTGGCCATCGATTATGCGCAGCGCCGGGTAACTTTGGCAGGCATTCCCGTGCCGTTGGTAGGGTTGGAGTATCGTTTGCTTGTGGAGTTGTCGGCCAACGCCGGCAGAGTGCTAACTTACGACCAACTGCTGCGACGGGTGTGGGGCGGGAAAAGCAGCGACATACGGCCCATGCGCACCGTGGTCAGTAAGCTGAGGCGCAAACTTGGTGAAGACGGGAAAAACCCTGTGTTCATATTCACGGAACCCCGGGTTGGATTCTGGATGCCTAAGGGGGATGACGAGGCTGAATGAACGGCAGCAACGGTCCGACCACGGCGGATGCTGAGTCGAAGCGTAGATCCGAAGCGCAAAACCGCATCCTTTTCCCGTCAACGGCGCTGTCCTGTGCCTCTCGGCGACTGTGACCTCCATTCGCGCAGGCCCGATTCTTCTTGCCTTGCTCAAAAACACCAGCGTAACCGCCAGGAATTTGGCCAGGATACGCGGACATGCCCTCGCCCTGCCGCGCCCCGGCCAGCCGCTTTACGGCCATCCACACAGGGAATGCCGAGAGCAGGATGAGAATTATAAGGGCGAGCAATACCATCCTGGCCCCTCCACATAGCGGCCCCACGGCAAAAGTGCTGGCCAAGTTCCAAGGTTAAGGCCAGTGTTGGTGGCCGCGTCCTCTGCAACCTACCTATCTCCCCTCGCCCCTGGCGGGAGAGGGTCAGGGGGCCGCATATAAGGCCCAACCCCCGCCCAGGAAACCTGTCGCCCTGAGCCTGCGGAAGGGCATAAAATACCGGCCCGCAACTCCCCTCACCTTCACTCACCCAGCCTCATCACCGCCTTTGAGTCTTGCATCCCACCACCAACTTCATCACACATGGAGTAGCTATAACAAGGATTTGCCCTGCTTACAATAAGTGAGATAAATTCACCCAAATCTCATAATAATGTAACACTTGTATGGGTTATCATATTATGGGAGAGAGAATCCATCCCTTCGGGTGCCATCATCACCCCCCCACACTCGTCCCCGGTTTCAAACGGCCAACTCACTTTACGCGAGGATTTACAACATGGAAAAAGTGCAGGCACAAATCATTGCAAGGGCAGTTGCGGACCAGGACTTCCGGGCCAGGCTGCTCGCGGACCCCAGGGCCGCAATTCGGGAAGAGTTCGGAGTCACCATTCCGGAGAGGGTAATGGTGGAGGTGCACGAGGACGGCGGCAATGTCGCCCACCTGGTTCTGCCCGCAGTCCATCTCACCGAGGATGAATTGGCGCTGATCGCCGCCGGCCAGGGTGACGAATATGAAGAGGACCCCCATGCCAATTATCCGGTCAACCGCTGAATCTCACTATCCCCTTGCGGAAGACGGTTCAGCAATGTCGGTACATTGGCCAAGTTCGGGATGTGCCGGATTACCGGTGCAAACCAGGTCACTATAGGAGGACGAGAACCATGGCAACAAACAGTTGGGAAGAACTACAAGCACAGATCATTGCCCAGGCCCTGGAGGACGAGGGCTTTCGAACCGGGGTCATTGATAACGCGAAGGCAGCAATTGCGGCGAAGTTCGGCGTCAATCTGCCCGCCGAGCTTGACATACAGGTACACGAAGACACCGCAACTACGACGCACCTGGTCCTGCCCGCCACAGGCAAGCTCAGGGAGGCCGACCTGCTATTGGCTGCCGGAGGAAACGACCCACGCCCAGGCATTATGAGTCTCGATGACTTGCGGGAACTGGCAAGCGGTGAAAATTCCGGAAGCTAAATGCGGGCAGCCCATTGCGATGCTTGGGCCGGTTTCCGGCTATCCCTCGAAGTGAGTGGTTGGAGCCCTGGATAACGTCCGGTGGCCTTTCCCCTTGTGCGCAATGCCAGTAGAGCAAATCATTTGGATTGATGGGCAATTGGCCCGCTCACCCTGAGCCTGTCGAAGGGCCCTCCGTTCATGGTTAAACCCGTAGGGGCGCTTCGCGAAGCGCCCCTACCCCGAACGGACCTGGTGGTTAGCCATCAGTTCAATAGCGATAGGCTACTAAATTGTTATAGGAGGGCAAGTAATATGGCAACAAATAATTGGGAAGAACTACAGGCCCAGATCATCGCCAGCGCCTTCGAGGACGAGGCCTTCAGGGCCGGGGTTATGGATGACCCGAAGGCGGCGATAGCGGCGAAGTTTGGCGTCAACCTGCCCGCCGAGCTTGACATACAGGTACATGAAGACACCGCAACCACGACGCATCTGGTCCTGCCGGCCACGGGCAAGCTGGACGAAGCCGCGCTGCAACTCACCGCAGGAGGATGGGCGCCGGTTTCAGATTCATTCAGCAACCCTGGAGGATATCCCCGGGATGATGGGGGCTAAGGGAACCTCTTAACAAGTCCCTTCCCCCTTGACGGGCTGGCAGGGGTATGTATTTAGAACAGTCATCGCACCTTTAGTTTGTCATTCTGAACGAAGTGAAGAATCTAAAATGACAGCCTTCCGACGACTTTCGGAATAGCGAGGTCATCTCTGCTTGCGACCTTAGATCCTTCGCGGAGTCTATCCTGAGCGCAGCCGAAGGGCTCAGGATGACATATAGAGGGCGGTTCTTATCTGGAATCCCACAGTACATACCCCTGTCAGCCCTTGACGGGGGAAGGTCAGGATAGGGGTGATAGCTTGCCAAAGACCATTTCCCCCTCACCCTGACCCTCTCCCACCAGGGGAGAGGGGACTTATTCAGACCTTCCCTAATAGGTCCCGCAGGTTAAATGCGGCCACCCATCCCCGGTTTGTATCCGGATTGGCCGTTCCGTACTCTTCGCCTGATGCTAATGCCGGAATGACTAGTTGAAAGGCCGAGGGGTCCAGCCGTTGATTTCCGCAGAGATTAGCCACTCAACAATATATGGTGTAATTTGCTACTCAACCGCATGTTCCGCGAACGGGCGTTGCAGCGGCGGGGCCGGCCGGAACCGCTGGACGACCTGTTGCAGGTTACGGCCCCCCACGAGTGGTTGATTCTGGCCGGACTGGCGGTCATTATCGCGGCTCTTATTGCCTTTGTCCTGCTGGGTCGTGTGGACCGTACGGTTGCCATTGAAGGTGTTCTGGTCCTTCCCGGCGAGCGCCATTACGTTGTCGCGCCGGTGTCCGGGACCGTTACGGAAGTGCTGGTTGGGGAAACCGATACTGTAGCCAAAGGTCAGCCCCTGGCCTACGTTCAGACCTTCGCGGCGCAGCACCGGGAATCGGTCATTGTTGAAATCATCAACACCCTGGAGAACAAGGGACAGCTTTCGGCGGGCGCCCGGGAGGAACTGCTGCTGACGCTGTTGACGGCCTCGGGGACAACCGAACCCCTTACGGAAATCGCCAGCCCCGGCGATGGCAAGGTAGTGTCCCTGGACCTCGTGGATGGGCAGTCGGTGTCCGCTGGCGACTCCGTAGGATTCGTCCGCCTGGAGTCGAACGACCCGCCGGAAGTTGTGGCTTTCATTTCCCCGGTTGACGCCGCGCGCCTGGAAGCCGGCATGGAAGCGTCGGTGAGCATTGCCGGTTCGCAAGACTCTCCTGCCCGGGTCTTTCAGGGGCAGGTCGCCGACGTATCCCTCCGGGCGGATGAGCCACCCCGTTGGCTGCTGGAACGGGGCCTGACCATACCCCCTGAGCCTCATTTTCTGCGAGTAACCCCGGCGGAAGCCTGGCCTGGTATCCCGGCTGACGGCGCCAACGTGTCCCTGCGGGTTGTGCTGGGTCGTGAAACGTTGGCATCCCTGCTGGCGCCGGGGAGCGGAAGTTGACGGCCTTCCCCCTCCCCACCCGGCCGCGGCGGCGGCGCCGGGTGCGTACGCCGCTCATGCTGCAGCAGGAAGAGACCGAATGCGGCGCTGTCTCCCTGGGCATAGTCCTCGCCTACTTTGGACGGTGGGTGCCCCTGGAGGACCTGCGGGAAACCTGCTCCGTCAACCGGGACGGCTGCAATGCCGCCGACATTTCGCGCGCCGCCCGGCATTACGGGCTGAAAATCCAGGGGTGGCGCAGAGAACCAGAGCAACTCCGGGAAATGGAGTTGCCCTTAATCGTATTCTGGGAGTTCAATCATTTCCTGGTCCTAGAAGGCTTCCGGGTCGACACCTACCTGGTAAACGACCCGGCCAACGGCCACCGCACAATAGACGGGGAAGAGTTTGACCAGGGTTTCACGGGCGTAGTTCTCAGCGTCGAGCGAGGTCCGGAGTTTGTTCCCGGAGGCAAACGCCCCGGCATCCTGCCCCGCCTCTGGCCCTGGCTCAGAGAAGTCAACGGACCCCTGGCATTCGCCCTGTGCTGCGGACTGCTTCTTTCGATTCCTGCCCTGGCTCTCCCTCTGTTTCTCAGCCTGTTTGTGGACCAGGTGCTGATTGGCGGCGACACGTCCTGGGCCCCGGCCATAATTGCCGGCCTGGCGATATCCGGGGCTTTGGTGTATCTGCTCACCTGGTTGAGACAACGCTGTTTCCGGTTGCTGGCGGTGCGGCTGTCCGTGGATCACGCGGACCGGTTCATCCGGCGCCTGTTCCGCCTGAGAATGGGCTTTTTCGTTCAACGGTATTCCGGCGAACTGGCCGCCCGGCTCCAGTTGGTTGACGGCATCGCCGTAGTGGCAACCACCCAGTTCGTCGGGGTCATCATCGAACTGATGGCCAGTGCAATATTCCTGGCTGTTATGTTCTGGTACGACCCTTTTCTCGCAGCGGTGGTTGCCGTTCTGGGAGTCGCCAGCGTGGCGGCAATGCGGATGATAACCCGTGCCCGGGTGGGTGAGAACCGGCGTCTCCAGCGTGAGCAGGGCAAGCTCCAGGGCATTAGCATGTACGGTCTGAGAGGCATTGATGCCATCCAGGCTGTATCGGGCGAGAGTGACTTCTTTGCCCACTGGAGCGGCTACCAGGCCAGGGAACTCCGGGCGCGGCAGCGGTTCGCCGAACTGGGTCACGTTGTAACCTCTCTTCCCGGCCTGTTTCTTATTGCAGGCAACGCCGCGGTTCTCGGCATCGGCGGCTGGCGCGTCATGGAAGGGGACATGTCCCTGGGCGTGATGATGGGCTTCTATGTCCTGGCCACCAACTTCCTCCTTCCCATCGGCCGCCTGGTGCAGTTTGCGGACCTGTTCCAGATACTGGAGGCCAACCTGCAGCGGCTTGAAGACGTTCTGGATGCGCCCGAGGACGAGTCCCTCCAGAATCGCGCCGAAGGGCCTGCAGGAAATGAAGACGCATTCTTTCGCCGGCAGCTGAAACTCAGCGGACGCCTGGAACTGCGCGAAGTCAGCTTCGGTTACAAGGCCAACAGTCAACCTCTGCTGGATAACTTCAGCCTCTCCATCGAACCCGGCCAGCGCATAGCGGTTGTCGGTCCTACGGGGTCCGGTAAATCCACGCTGGCGCAGCTTGCAGCCGGCATTTACCAACCCTGGTCCGGTGATATTTTGCTGGACAACCACCCAAGGGCCGATATTCCCCGCGACCTGATGGCGAACTCGGTTTCCATGGTTGACCAGCGCATCTTCCTGTTCGCGGCATCCATCCGGGAAAACCTCACCATGTGGAACCCGGAAATTCCCGACCAGTGGGTAGTTGACGCCGCCACGGACGCCTCCATGCATGAGGAAATTCTGGCCAGGGCCCATGGCTACGATTCTCCCGTCGAAGAAGGCGGGCGCAACTTCAGTGGCGGTCAGCGGCAGCGGCTGGAGATTGCCCGCGCCCTGGTGAACAACCCCTCGCTTCTGATTCTGGACGAGGCGACCAGCGCTTTGGACCCGGTTACCGAGATGCGAATTGACCAGGCGCTTCGCCGCCGGGGCTGCAGTTGCCTCATAGTTGCGCACCGGCTCAGTACCATACGGGACTGTGACCTGATTGTTGTCCTCGACAAGGGCAGAGAAGTACAGCGCGGCACTCACCTTCAACTGATGGCTGATACCGACGGCCTGTACTGCCAGTTGATGAAGGGGGAGTAGGCAATGACCGGCGGGAACCCCGATCCCTCGCCTGCGGACCGGCTGCCTTCGGACCGGCTTATGGAGGTCGCCCTGGCCCGCGGCGAACGATTTGTGGGCGGCGGCAACCGTCCCTTCCGGCTCTCGGGCCACGACGCCCTCTGGATAGTGGTGCAGGGCTCTGTGGATGTATTCGCGACCCGGCAGGGCGAAGACGGCGTTCCCACGGAGTTTAAACACCTGCTGAGGGCGGGCCCGGGGCGGCTCATTTTCCCCCTCTCCGAAGAGTCGGGGGACAGGGCGCTGGTGGTCAAGGGGTTGCCCGATTCCGAGCTGCGGAAGGTCCCCTTCGACACGCTTACGGACGCCGGGCTGGACGCCTTGATGGTCCAGCAGGCGGACGCCTGGGTCAGCGAGGTTTCCGACTCCATAGTCCGGGACGTTACTTATCGCCCACGCATGGACCTGAGCATCACCGCCGGCGACACCAGGGACGTTGGAGGAGGAGCTGCGGTTTCCGCTCAAGATGGTGTCCTCTGGATGTCCAGCCAGGACGGCGACCTGGAGTTCCTGGGCACCGAGGGCCTGGACCCGTCCGGCGCCGGGCTGGTGCCCGTCACCGCCCTGAGCTGGGTGGTCCAGAATCGCGCCGCTTCCGTGAGAGCCAGCAGCACCCAGGACTTGCTACGGGAGGGTAATCTCCCCGACGCGCTGCTGGAGTTCAATCGGCTGGCGATAAGGGCGGACGACACCAACCGGACTCTGGCCCTTGCCGACGTTTTCAACCTGCGGACCGCCAGCGCCCAACACAGGCAAAGAAGCGAGGAGGACGCCCGCCTGGGTCTGTTCAGTGTGCTGAGCGGCCAGCCACCCCGCGTGGAGGGAGACTCGACCCTGTTACGGGCTCTCCATCGAGTGGGGAGCCATGAAAATATCCATTTTCGCGCGCCTCTTCCTTCGCAACAGAGCGCGTCCCATGGCAGCGAAGCCAGCCTGGAAGAGATTATCAGCGCTTCGGGCGTCCGCACCCGCAGTGTTGCCCTGCGACACCACCAGCGATGGTGGTTGAACGACAGCGGAGCGATGTTGGCCTACGTCAAAGATGACGACTCGCCTGTCGCCTTGATCCCCGGGACATTGGGGCGTTACGTCATGTTCGACGCGCAGACCCAGCGCTCGGTGGCCGTCAACTCCCGGCGCGCTGCCGCCCTGGCTCCGGCTGCCCACTCTTTCTATCGCCCGCTGCCGGACCGAAGGCGTGGTCCTGTCGGGTTGATTCTGGGCATGGTGCTTAACCGGGTCACGGGCGACCTGCTGCGGCTGGTCGTGGCAGGCGTCCTGTCCGGATTGGCCATGCTGACTCCTCCGGTATTGCTGGGTATATTTGTCAGCCAGGTCCTGCCCTCAGGGGACTTGCAAATGCTGGCAATGCTGGCCCTGACCATGCTGCTGACAGGCGTGGCTTTTGCGCTTCTGAATATGCTCAGGGGGACTGCGCTGATGCGATTGGAAGGGCGGGCTACGGCCCGTATCAGCGCCGCCATTTGGGACCGGATGCTGGTCCTGCCCTCAGCCTTTTTCAGGCGTTTCACCGTCGGCGACCTGGGAAGTCGGGCCATGGGCTTTCAACAGCTGCGGGACCAGGTCGCGGGCGTAGTCGCCGGGGCCTTCCTGTCCCTGGTCTTCCTCCTTCCTGCCTTCGCTCTCCTCTTTTTCTATGATACCTTCCTGGGAGTATTGGGCCTGGCCATAGGCCTGTTCTCCCTGGGTGTAACCGTTGTCCTGGGGTTGCGGCAATTACCCCACCATCGGCGCCTGCTGGCAACCTCGCGGCATCTTACCGGAGTGCTTCTCCAGCTGATCACCGGCGTTGCCAAGCTGCGAGGAAGCGGAGCCGAATCCTCGGCTTTCGCCATGTGGGCAACGAACTACCGGGAAAAGAAACATGCCGAGATGCAACTGGGCAAACTGAACGAACATCTCATTGCCTTCACCGCCGCCGTCCCATCCCTTGCCATGGCCGGGCTGCTGGCGGTGGCGCTATATCGCAGTGACCAGGGGTTGTCGGTCGGCAGCTTTCTGGCGGCATACGCGGCCTTCATGGTCTTCTACGGCGCCGTCGCCCAGTTTGGACTCTCGTTTTCTGCCATCGCTGCCATCTTGCCAACCATCGAGCAAGCCCAACCCGTATTTGCGGAGAGCCCCCGGAGGGCGCCGGTAGATGCCCCCGCAATAGATTTGAAGGGGGAAGTGCGCGTTGACCATGTGACCTTTCGATACACTGAGGACGGCCCCATGATTCTCCAGGATGTTTCCATCCATGCCCGTCCCGGCGAGTTCATCGCCCTGGTCGGAGAGTCGGGTTCCGGCAAGAGCACCCTGCTCCGGCTGGCCCTGGGTCTGGAAAGTCCCCAGTCCGGAGTCGTGTACTACGACGGGCACGACCTGGCGCGGGTCAACCGTCAGTCGGTGCGTGACGGCGTGGGGATGGTAGTGCAGAACGCCTCTCTCCGACCACAGACGATCCTGGACAATATCATCGGGACCGGCAACGACCTTACCGTGGAGGACGCATGGCGCGCCGCCAGGCTGGCCTCGGTGGACAGTGACATTGCCGAGATGCCCATGGGAATGTACACCGTCACCTCGGAGGGTTCCTCCGCGTTTTCCGGCGGGCAGACCCAGCGCATCATGCTCGCCGCCGCCCTGGTACGAAGCCCCAGTGTACTGCTGCTGGACGAAGCCACCAACTGGCTCGACAACGCGACCCAGTCCAAGGTGATGGACGAAATCGAAAACCTGTCCGTCACCCGCATCGTAAGCGCCCACCGACTGTCCACCATCCAGCGGGCGACACGGATATACGTGCTGGAAAGGGGTCGAGTAATTCAGCAAGGCGCCTTCGAGGACCTGAAAGAGCAAGATGGCGTGTTCAGGGACATGGCCCTTCGGCAGATGTCCTGAGCCAGATGTACTATCCCGTTCTTGATTAGAAAGAGAGGGGCCTGTTGGCTCATAGCCTAGCCCTAAAGTTGACTTTTGCCCTGGTCATTCTTGCGCTGGCTGCTGCCTGGGTTTATGTCGCGGTATCGACTTCGGCCCGGGCCGAAGTACCGGAAGCTCCCGACATCCCGACATCCCGACATCCCGACATGGCCCTCGTTCACCATGTTGTACGAGGCTTACGGACCCATCTATTCAGTCGGCAACTCCGACCCGGTTACGACCAGAGAGGTGCGGCGGTTAGTATATACGTCCCCCACTCAATGGACTGATACCGTCATCGAAGCCACCGCCGTCGAAACACCTGTAGGAACCGAAAGCATGGTGGGAAACACCTCGAATCTCAAGGATACTTCCTACACCGAATCCGACGCGTCGGGCGAAACTACCTACACGGAGACGGTTGAGGCCGATACGACTATTCTGGTTAGTGGAGTACCCCCACCTTTCCCCATCGAGGACTCCAGGATTACCACTTCGCCCACCACCACCACGGCTAAGGTATGTTTCATTGACGAATGCGCCGAAAACGCTCCAGGATTACTTTACAGAAAGGCCAGTGGGGCCGAGGTGGTCTACGTCGATGATGCCCGTGGCATTCCCTTGAAAATGGGCGAAGCCTTCGTTGTAAAGGAGATCCGAATCAACAGCGCCAGGCAGCAGGTTGCCGAGTAACCCTTGACTTGGCAGATGCCGATACCCAACGGGCGGGGCACATCCCCGCCCGTTCCCTTTCCCCGGTCAATGCCCGTTCCCTCTCTTACCCCAGGCCCATGATGTCAATTGTCAGGGCTAATTCGCAGGCGCTCCCACTTCCACGGAGTCTTTCCCGTCAAAACATAGACCTCCTGCGCCTCTGGCCCGACCGCCCAGGCCAGACCCCGTGCAGGCTGGAACGACCTTCAGGGCCATGACCCAGGCCAGGGTCGACAACTCCGTGGACCGCACTTTCAGGTCATTCCTTTCACCCGACCTGCTGATTCTCGATGACCTGGGCCTTCACCGGCTCACCGCCCTACAGTCCGCCGACCTCTACGAGCTGATCATCAGCAGGCATAGGGTCTCCAGCTTCGTCATCACCAGCAATCGCGCTGTGGAGGAATGGCTCAGTCTCTTCGACGACCCCATACTGGGCAACAGCGCCATGGACCGCCTGGCCAATGCCAGCTACCAGATTGTCATCGAGGGGGCCAGCTACAGAGAAAAACTGTCGCCCCGCCGGAAGCTACTTGGCGACCGGGGAGGTGATTGACCTGTCAGCCACAACCTGATAGAAGTTCAAATCGACGGTGCTCAGAGTGGCCGGATGACCGTGAATGCCACTGGCCTTATGTCCCTGAATAATGACAGCCACGGTTCTTATCTTGTCCTTGAATTCAGAGGCAGGCTTCCCCTGGCATGGAAGCTACAGAAATGTACAGGAGGTCGACAGTGCTGGTCGAAGAAGAACGCTTATTCAGAGTTAGGGACGTGATCGAGAAGATCGTAATCTCACGAAGCAGGTTGTACCGGCTGGTCACGGCGCAGCAGGGCCAAAGGCTTGAATCGGAGGTTTACCCAGAAGAACAACGGGCCGGCTACGACCATGCTGAAGGCTACGGCGCCGGCCAGCGATTACCGGGGCACCCTTGACCTTGTCCTCCATCGAGGTATCTATACTCTTGCCGCAGGGAATTCTGAATCTGTCCTCTCGACACATTACGACGTGTAAGGCCATAATGCCCCAACCGGGGCCGCCAGGAAGAAGGACAAAAGGACTTCCAGGCAGGCGCGTACCTTACCTGGAAAAAGTGCAGTTATGACGACGAATGAACTTCAGCAGGAATCCGCTTTGGCCTCCCCTCTCCCCCAGGAAATGCTCGGCGCGGTACGCTGGCGCTGTATCGGGCCACCCCGGGGCGGACGGGTGGTGGCCGTAGCTGGTGATCCGGTAAATCCCATGGTCTTCTACTTTGGCGCTTGCGCCGGGGGCGTCTGGAAGACCAATGACGGGGGCACCTACTGGGACAACGTGTCCGACGGCTACTTCAATACCGCATCGGTGGGGGCGATAGCCGTCGCCCCGTCAGACCCCAACGTCATTTACGCCGGAATGGGTGAATCCACCATTCGCGGGGACGTGACCTACGGAGACGGGGTGTACCGGTCCACCGACGCCGGTCAGACCTGGACCAATGTTGGCCTGTCCGATACCCGGCACATCGCGCGGGTGAGGGTCCACCCCGACAACCCGGACCTGGTGTACGTGGCTGCCCTTGGCCACGCCTACGGTCCCAACGAGGACCGGGGCATATTCCGCTCCAAAGACGGGGGCAAGAACTGGGAAAGGGTGCTGTTCCGCAGCGAGAACGCCGGGGCGGTGGACCTGTCCCTGGACCCCAGCAACCCCCGCATCCTGTACGCCGCCATCTGGCAGACCCGCCGGACGCCCTGGAGCCTGATCAGCGGCGGGGAGGAAAGCGGCATCTTCAAGTCGGTGGACGGAGGCGATACCTGGACGGAGACCACCGATAACCCCGGATTGCCCGGCGGTCTCAAGGGGCGCATCGGCGTCGCCGTTTCCCCGGCTCGGCCCGGGCGGGTGTGGGCCACCATCGAGGCCGAGGACTGCGGGGTGTACCGTTCTGACAACGGCGGCGATTCCTGGGAACTGGTCAGCGACAACCGGGACCTGCAGGGGCGTCCCTGGTACTACCAGCACATATTCGCCGATCCGCAGGACGCGGACACCGTGTGGGTTCTCAACTACCAGTGCTGGAAATCGGTGGACGGGGGGCGCAACTTCAACCGGGTTACCACCCCTCACGGCGATGACCACGATCTCTGGATAGACCCCAACAATCCTCTGCGGATGATTGAGGGCAACGACGGCGGGGCCTGTGTCAGCTTCAACGGCGGGGATAGCTGGTCCACCATCTACAACCAGTTGACCGGCCAGTTTTATCACCTGACCACCGACAACCGCTTTCCCCACCGGGTTTACGGTACCCAGCAGGACAATACCGCCATCAGTGTGCCTTCGCGAACCCACAAGGGGGCAATACCCTGGGGCGATTGCTATGTTGTCGGCAACTCGGAGAGCGGCTACATAGCGCTTCATCCCGACGACCCGGATACCGTCATTTCCGGGGCCATCGGCAGTTCCGCCGGCGGCGGCGGAAATATGCTGCACTACGACCACGCCACCGGACAGGTGCGGATTATTACGGTTTGGCCCGAGCTTTACTCCGGCTGGGGCGCCAGGGATATGAAGTACCGCTTTCAGTGGACATATCCCATCATGTTTTCTCCCCATGACCCGCAGACGTTGTACGTGACTGGCAACGTGGTCTTCCGGTCCACGGACCTGGGCAGCAGCTGGCAGCCCATCAGTCCGGACCTGACCCGCCATGACCCGGCCACCCTGGAACCCTCGGGCGGGCCCATAACCAAGGACACTTCAGGCGCGGAGATTTACGCCACGATCTTCGCCTTCGTGGAATCTCCCCATGAGCGGGGAGTTTTCTGGGCCGGATCCGACGACGGCCTGGTACACCTGTCCAGGGATGGCGGGACTACCTGGACTTCGGTAACCCCCCCAGACCTGCTGGAATGGACCCTTATTTCGATGATTGAGGTCTCCAGCCACGATCCGGCCACGGCCTACATCGCAGCCACTCGTTACAAGCTGGACGACACCCGTCCCATGCTATACAGGACTACCGATTACGGCCAGACCTGGTCGTTAATAACTCAAGGTCTGCCCCAGGATGACTATACCCGGGTAGTGCGGGAAGACCCCGACCAACCCGGCCTGCTTTACTGCGGCACCGAGACCGGAGTGTACGTGTCCTTCAATCAGGGGGAATCCTGGCAGCCGCTGAGGGCCAACCTGCCGGTCGTCCCCGTGTATGACCTGGTCATCAAGGAAGGCAACCTGATTGCGGCAACCCATGGCAGGGCTTTCTGGATACTTGACGACCTTACGCAGCTTCACCAGGTCAATCCGGCGCTAACGGGGGAGTCCTTCCACCTGTTGCAGCCCCGGGACACCTTGCGGATACGGTCGCCCTTCCGGGACCGCAAGCCTGCTGAGGGCAAAAGCTATCGGGCCGGCCTGGGCGCCGACGTCACCTACAGCGAGGCGCTGGGCGGTCATGGGGAAGTGGTCCGTAAAATGTGGGATGCGGGAGAGAATCCTCCCGATGGAGTAATGGTCCATTATTACCTGAAGGAGGCTCCTGAAGAAGTAAGTATTGCCATGCTGGACGAGGCCGGTGACACCATTCGTACCTTTTCCAGCATGGAACCGGAAGCCGGAGAAGACAATCCGGAGCCCCGCGCGCCGGCCAAACCCGGCATGAACCGCCTTGTCTGGAACATGCGGTACCCGGAGGCGCGCAAGGTTCCTGAGGACAAGACGACCGAGGACTCGCTCGTCGGTCCGCTGGCTCCTCCCGGAACCTACCAGGTAAGGCTACAGGTGGGGGAAGACTTCCAGACCCAGACGTTTGGCATACTCAAAGACCCTCGCGTGTCGGCGCCCCAGGAAGACCTGGACGCCCAGTTCCAGTTTCTTGTACGAATCAGGGACAAGGTGTCGGAGACCCACGATGGCATCAACCAGCTTCGCCGCGTCCGCCAGCAGGTGGACCAGTGGGTAAGCCGCGCCCAGGGCCAGCCTTCGGTGGAGGCGGTAGAGGAAGAGGCGGAAGCGGTCAAGGAAAAACTGAAGGAAATTGAAGACCAGTTGATCCAGTCGGCTTATCGGGGGGCGCGGGACCGGTTGCACATGCCGGTGCGGCTCAACCGCAAGCTGGCGGAACTGGCCGCCGTGGTCGGCAGCGCGGACTTTGCGCCGCCCCAACAGGTGTACGAGGTCTTCGACCACCTGTCCGGACAGATTGACGAGCAACTGGGGGCATTGCAGCAGGTGCTGGATGATGACGTGGCCCGGTTTGCCAACCTGGTGCAGGACCTGGAGATTCCGGTGATTGCGCCCTGACGCAGCGTCAGGCCGTTGCCTCAGCGGCACGGACTTCCGGATAAACGGCAGGTCTATGGGAGGAGTAACCATTTGGGCAAAAGCCCCAAGGAAATAACGGGCGTCCCGCCAGTCAAACAGGATCAGGAAGACCGAAGCTGTCGGAACCAGGACCAGCTCCCCGAAGGACCCGGCGCTGCTGTAAAGAGGGCCTGGCACTTAATTGCCCCTTTACGGGAAAATATCCATTATTCCCACTTTGAGGGCTGGAATTTCTCCGAGAATAGGGACCACGCAGAGATCGTACCTGGTTCCGGGTAGAAGAGAACTATCGTAGCGCGGGCATCCAGTCAAGGGGAGTTTAAAACTCTCCCAAATATCCTGGTCCAGGATCGCAGTCCAACCCTTCCTGCTTCCGCTTGCCTGGGAAACCGGGCCAAAGTGATCCAGGCGCGGATCTCGCCGCCCCGTTCAAAACCATGATCAGCAGCGGTGAGCCGGATCGTAATGGCCAGGGCCGCCTCCCAGGGCAGCGGAAACTCCGGCGCCGGAAACTATCCTACCCGCAGATCTTGACCCGGCATTGGTGTACCTGACATAGAGGGTGGTACAACTACAGGGGGCAAGGTCACCGCAGCAGCGTGGCTGCAAAGAGCCCGCTCCTGCCGTTGGCCGGGCTACTGTGCATGACTTGGCAGATGAGTACTTGCCTGGTATCTCCACACCCGAAGGAAGTCCTCGGAAAGAAGGCAGGCTATGGCCAGATGTCAGCAGAAACCGGAAAGTGGTTTACAGCACATTACAGTCCATTAGGCTATGTTACTGCAAGCAGCTGGCAACCCCCTGCCCTAACGCTTCCTGCACCTCGCCCCCTCAAATGAGACAGCCCTGAAAACGCCTTCAAAACTTGTTGACTTCAAAACGGCAGGCGAGTAGTATGTTTTTCGCAATGAAAATTACCTGGGGCGGTTACGGCTATTACTACTATTTCTTTACCGGTTGCCAGCCAACCGGCGAAGGATTGGTGTGCTAGCCCAAGGCAGCCAGAATGACACCAAGCCCCAGCCGGCATAGGCTGGGGTTTTTTCGTAGTGATGCCGGAGGCCGGGCCTGGATTGGCCGATCCGGCGTTGGCGCGGATGTAAGACCGTTATCTGGGTCACCATAATAATTCGGGAGGAACACCGTGCAACCGTCAGCAACCAGAGATGTACACATCGAGTCTATGCAGCCCCTCACGACCCCGCGTGATCTCGTAAACTCCCTCCCCATCACTCCTGCCGCGGAAAAGAGTGTCCTGGAGGGAAGGGAACAGGTGCGAAGGGTGCTTAACGGTGAGGATCGCAGACTACTCCTTATTGTCGGTCCCTGCTCCATTCACAGCAAGGAAATTGCCCTGGAGTACGCAGGCCGCCTCAAGGAACTATCTGAAAAACTCAGCGACCGCCTGCTCATCGTGATGCGGGTCTATTTCGAAAAGCCTCGCACCACCGTTGGCTGGAAGGGCCTTATATACGACCCCCACCTCGACGACACTTTCGACATCGAGGCTGGCCTGCGCACCGCCCGCTCTCTCCTTCTAGAGATCGGCGAGATGGGGATGTACGCCGGCACTGAGTTCCTCGACCCGGTTGTCCCTCAATACCTGGCCGGCTTGGTAACCTGGGGCACCATCGGCGCCCGCACCACTGAGAGCCAGATTCACCGGCAGATGGCCAGCGGCCTGAGTATGCCCGTCGGGTTCAAGAACGGCACCGACGGTAATGCCCAGATCGCCGTGGATGCCATGCTGTCTGCCCGCAGTCCGCATGGTTTTCTGGGCATGGACGGTGACGGCCAGACCGCCCTCATCCGCACCACCGGCAATCCCGACGGGCACCTTGTGCTCCGTGGCGGCAATGCGGGCCCCAATTTTGGCGTCGAAGCTATCGCTGAGGCAAAGGACCGCCTGGGGAAGGCCGGCGTACGCTCCCAGCTCATGGTGGACTGCAGTCACGGCAACTCAAACAAGGACCACAGGCAGCAGGCCCATGCTTTCAAGGATGTAGTTTCCCAGAGACTCGGCGGGGACAGTGACATCATCGGCGCGATGCTTGAGAGCAACCTCAACGAGGGCAACCAGCGCCTCTGCGAAGACCTCTCCCAGTTGCAGTACGGCGTCTCCATCACCGACGCCTGTATCGGCTGGGGGGAGACCGAGGAACTGCTATATTGGGCCCACGAAGCCATGGCTGACCTCGTCGCCACCCCGGTATAGCCTCACTTCCAGACTCAGACTACAGAAACCGCCGGGGCCACCTGATCCCCCGGCGGTTTGTCTTCCTCCAACCCTCCCGTAATTTCCCCCCAGGAAGCCGCCCAGCGCTCCGGGCAAGTTGCCTGCGAAGGGCGGGAAAGCGGCGACCCTCCGACAAACTCAGTGGGAGCGGAAGATAACCCATCATATCAGGGTTGCTGGGTACAAGTTCTTGACTAGCCATCCCTCTCTTTTTCCAGTGGGCGACATTATCGTGAGCTTCAATGGCTCTTCGAGAACCCAAATGCGATACCCCTTCACCCAATTCCCCAACAGATTCTGACGGCGAAGGTAATTGTGTATAATGCCGAATGTTAATGGCGGGAAGGGCGCCCCCCTTCTCTTAGACAGGTCCTCCAGGGGCGGCTTCTGCCGGGGCCGGCCCTGGCCCCGGCAAAGATGCCAACTCCCCGTGTTGACCAATTATGCGGCGCAACAAGAGCCGGTTTCCTTCGTCCCGCCTTTTCAAGAGCCGGAGTAGCGCCAGAGTCGTACCATTAGCCCGTGGTCCAGCGACGTTGGCAGCCCCGGGAGGCAACCAACGCAAATCCACTTGAGGGGATGCCATGAAATTCGGACTTTTCTACCAGATTCAGGTTCCGAAACCCTGGGGCCCTGAGACCGAGGCCCGGCGGTTCTGGGAGGCGCTGGAACAGATTTCCTACGCCGAGGAGAAGGGCTTCGACAGTGTGTGGTTTTCCGAGCACCACTTCCGCCCCGTCTGGTCGCACAACAGCTCGCCGGACCTGACCCTGGCGGCAGTCAGCCAGCGCACCTCCCGCATCCGGCTGGGAATTGGCGTGGTCCTGGCGCCCATCCACCATCCCCTGCACACCGCCGCGCGGATGGCTACCCTGGACATCCTGAGCAACGGCCGCGTGGACGTCGGCATCGGGCGCACCGGGTATCCCTACCAGCTGATTCCCTACGGCAGCGACCTGGAGGACACCCGGGGAATGTGGGAGGAATTTGCCCAGGTGCTGCCCCGAACCTGGACGGAGGAAGTCATCTCCTACCAGGGGGACTACTTCCAGATTCCGCCCCGCGAAGTCCTGCCCAAGCCTCTGCAAAAGCCCCACCCGCCGCTGTGGTCCGCCTGCGCCAGCGAAAGCACCACCGTTCGGGCCGGCGAACTGGGCCTTGGCGCCCTTGTGGGCAGCGAGGGAGGACTGGAAAAGGTCCGCTCTACCGTCGAGATGTATCGCGCTACGGTGGACCAGGCCGAGCCGGCCGCCGGCATGGTCAACAACCACACGGCGTTGATGACCGCAGGGTACTGCCACGAAGACCCCGGCATGGTTTCGACCCGGGGCGCCGAGCTGGTCCAGTGGTACATGGACCAGCAACGGGAGCGGGCGCGCCTGGTCTGGCGCGGCGTTGACCCTGCCACGGTGCCGCCCGATTACCAGGGCTACTACGAAAGGGACATGAGGTTGGCTTCAGGGCCTCATCCCGGCGACAGCCGCGCCGAGGATGTACTTGAACAGGGCCGCTCTTTCTGGGTGGGGACGCCCGACCAATGCATCCGGTTCGTTGAAGACTACGAGGCCATGGGCATTGAGCAGGTGTTCTCCCTGTCCGCCATCGGTCCGGCGGCCCATGAAGAGGTGATGAACACCATCCGCGTCATTGGCGATTACGTGATCCCCCATTTCCGGGCCAAGGAAGAACAACAGGCGGGGGAGGCTGCTGCCGCAGACAACTAGCGAGAGTCTGAATAATTCCCTGCCCTTTTGATGGGCGCAAGGTTTGGGAAGGGGCGATTCGCGAATCGCCCCTACCCCTACGCAGGGAATTTCTCCCAGCGCTGGTGCAACAGTGACTTATTAAGGGGTTCCAGGGAACCCCGTTGGGCCGCCGCCGGAGAAGTTTACCGTTTGCCGACCGTCCCGGCGTCCGTCAAATGCACGAGGCATCCACCAGTTTCGGCGGGGTGTAAGTAAATCAGCCGGTAGCCCATGAAGTTGGTTATGGGTTCTTCGGTGAGGAAGCTGTACCCTTGCTGCCGGCGCTCCGCCATGACCCGGTCCAGGTCATCAACCAGGTAGGCTACGTGATGGACCGCCCACGCCCCGTTGCCGCCGCTTAGGGCCGTAGTATCTTCGGGGGCTATAAACTCTACCTCCACACCGCCCGCCTGGAGAAAGGCCACCTCGCCCAGGTTAGGTACGACGCCCCGTCCGGTGACACGCGCCCCAAACATTGCCGAGTAGGACATTATGGCAGCGTCCAGGTCGGGAACCAGGTAACTGATGTGGTGGATGTCGGAAAACATGGCTTCTCCTTTTCCCGAATTTTAAGGTCGCTTTCCCCGCAGGAATGATGGTATGAATTGAGAGAAGTCAATCGCCCCCTGATTATGCCTAGACCCAGTGAGCTTCCCTCCGGCCAGCAGGACTATTCGACACAGATACCCCTCCGGTGGCATAATTAGGCCAGCCTGGAGATTTCTGTTTAGGAGATAACAATGTCAGCTAGAGTTACGGGCCTGGGCCATGTGGGCTTTTACGTTCAGGATATAGAGCTTATGAAGGACTTTTACCAGAACTTCATGGGCATGAAGTTGACCAAGGTGGGTCCGTTGGGGGCTTTCTTCAGCGCAGACCCGGAGGGCGTGGACCACGAAATCGCCCTGATTAACGGCCGGCAGTCCCTGGATGACCCCCACTGGATCCAGCAGATTTCCATGCGGGTGGAGTCCCTGGACGACCTGCGAGATTTCAAGCATCGCATCCACGAAAAGGGATACCAGCTGGACCGCATCGTCTCCCACGCCAGCGCCATCGGCTGCTACTTCCGGGACCCGGAAAACAACCCCACCGAGGTGTTCTGGCTCACCGGCTACACGTCCTGGGCGCAGATTGGCGTCCCCATAGACATTGACCAGTCCGACGAGCAGGTAATGGAAGACGTCCGCCGCTCCTTTGAAGTGGCCCGCCACGTTGAAATGGGCCAGGTTCCCACCCCGGAAACCGCAGCGGCCATACGCGAACTCAGTGCGGACATGGTAGGCAGCCGGTAGCTGCCTCGGTATTTACAGATTCGGCAACTCCTGGGGGTGACGCCAATCGCTGCGTCGCCCCTTATTATTTACAGTTCAGCCACCGTGAGTTTGTTGCCGAACGCTGCAGAGCGGTTTTCGCAGTCTGGAGGCGGTTCGCGAACCACCCTTAGACGACCCTGGAGTACCGGAAATACGCCTCGCTGGCGCGACTCACGGAATGGCGCGTACCGTGCATGGAAGCCGACCCCTGCCTGCATTCCAGGAGAAAAGTCAGGCGAATACGCCAGCGAAGGGGAAGGACACCTGCCTCAACGGGGGCCCAGGCTGCTGGCGCCTTCGTCAACATAGACGGTATTACCCACCCGGGACAGCTTTATCTGCTGCCGGTACACCTTATCACCCACCGCGCAGTCGGTACTGTGAAGGTCTGAAGACCATTCCACACCTGCGGGGTCGGGACCGGAACACAAGGCCTCTTCCAGCGCTCTTCCCTCCATTCCATCGTCCAGGGGCAGGCCGAGAAGGTTAAGAACAGTGGGAGCCAGGTCAATATTGCCGGATGGAACATTTACACAGAGACCTTTTCTGAAGCTCGGGCCGCTGGCAAAGAGGATATTATGCATCTCCGAACTGCTCATGGACCCGTGCTGGCCCCGGCCCGACGCGCCCCCGGTGGAGCAAATCATTCCGGCGTAGCCGGCATCGTTGGCGTCGGGACCCCAGCGGAAGGACATGGTAAGGTCCGGGGCGCGCTCGCCCTCGTTGCCAACCAGGGCCGCCGGCAAGGCGCCCGGTATGTCGCCCGCCCGCTCCCCAACGGTTATATTGCCGCACCAGGGCTGGGCCATCAGCCATTGGGCCAGCCGTTCCAGGGTATGCCGTTCCCAGGGAGCAGAGTAGAACAGGACGGCGCCGCCATTATTGGCGATAGCGACGCCCCCGGGTTCGCCGCCGGGCGGGAAACCGGCCTCCCGCGCCAGTTCCTGGACGTTTACCACCTGTTCGATGGTGGAATAGCCGTGGTCCGAAATCACCAGCACATCGGTTTCCCCGGCCCTGCCCGTTTCCGACAACCACTTCAGAATCCTGCCGAACTGGGCATCGGCCTCGCTGACGGCGGCATTGGACAGCTGCGACCCCACGGGGGAATCGTGCTGGGACTTATCCGGCTCGGACGACCAGATTAGAGCCACGGAAGGGTCCCGCTCCGGCAGGATGTACTCGGTAAGGATGCGCACGGCATGGGCCATGCGGGGCGTGTTGGGACGGCTTTCGTCCGGCCAGGGCCCAAAGCGGCCGATGATTTCCTCGTGCAGGGAACGGGGCAGAGCAAACTCCGGATGGATGGTGCCGCCGCCGCAGACTTCGGCGTTGGGGTTGTGCAGGTAGGCATTGCCGCTGGTTCCCACGCCGATGGACATATACTCCTGGCCGTGCCGGGAGAGAATTTCGGCCAGGGTTGGCGCAAGGAGGACGCGCCCGGTCCGGAGCTTCACCTGTTCCAGCTGGGGCTCCAGCGCGGGAATGGCCTGGCAAGGTTCAAAGTCGGGCACCAGCAGGGTATTGGCAGACAGCCCGTGGCCTCCGGGGTGGAGGCCCGTAACCATGCTGGTGGCATTGGCCCGGGTCACCGAAGGGAAAACGGCGTGGTGGTTGGCGAAGGTCACCCCTGAGGCGGCGAAGGCCGCCAAATTGGGCATCAACCCGTCGTGGACCTGGGCCGGCTGAAGCCCGTCAAATACCATCACCAGCACCTTTGTCATGCCGCCTCCCCTGGCAATTCCAGAATTGGTCCGTTGTCCTGATTCCCCACCGTCCTCAGCCCTCGGTGGTATCGCCCACAAAGTAGTCGTACTTTCTGCCGGCCAGTTCCACTACTTCTTCGACATCTTCCTCCAGCAGATAGCCCTCGCCCGCCAGTTCCCGGGCGGCGCGGGTTACCTGCTCCAGGTAGTCCTCGCGTCCGGCGTAGCGCTCTTCAATTGAGGCGCGAGGGTCGCCGGTGGACTCGCGATCGGCCCTGGTCGCGGGCAGGGGCAGGGTCCAGCCGGCGAGGCCGCCGGTTATGCCAATAAACAGGTTGGGATTGCCGATGCTTTCGTCGCGCAGGTTCCAGCCGGTGTATGTTGCCACCGGCACCGACAGGTCCGGCAGGCGAATGCCGCCCCGCTCGTTGAATGACTCATCCAGGTCGGCAACCAGGGCAGGAAACTCCTCGCCCTCATCGGCAGGCAGGTTCGTGGTCCGGCCCAGGTGCGTCTCCGGGCCGTAGTCCAGCCGGATTGCCCTGGTGGCCTGGGCCGGCACCCGCACTCCAGGAAGTTGGGCGAATCGCTCCAGCAGGGTGTGCGATTCGACTGCCGTGCCGTCGTCCAGGCTGGGATGGCGGCTGGGAGGCGGTTCCTCGCCCGTGGACACCCAGCGGTCCAGGTTGTCCAGGATGGCCCGGGACAGAGGGGCATAGTCCACGCTGTTGAAGGGAAGCTGCCCCTTGAGACTGTCGGATGCGCGGATTTCCACGGGAGGAAAGTCCCCGGAGCCGTGCTGGCAACCGGCGAAATGGTACCGCCGGGCGTAGGGTGATTGCGGGGCATCCGTAAGGGTTTCCAGGTCGGTGTGAATCAATGCGGCGTCGCCCCGCCAGTATTCGGCGGAGGTGTTGGTGAACATTATCCTGGGCACCTTGCCCCGCTGCTCCAGGGCGTCCAGCAGGGAACCCTGGGCGCCGGTTACCGGGTCGGTCTGCGGCGTATCGGTGAAAGGGAACATTTCAGGGATGATGTAGCAGACATCCTTGGAAGGCTGGCCGAAGCGCAGGTTGAACTCGCCGCGCATGCCGCCGGCCACGTGGGGAATGATGCCGTCCAGCGAAACCCTGTCCTCTTCGTCCTCGTTGATGCCCGTGTGGATGTACTGGCGCAGGAAGCGACCGCTCTGGGAGCGGCCCATGGCATAGGCATAGTCAATGCTCCCGGCGCAGGGATTGCCTCGCCTCCCGTCGAAAGGGGTAGAAGCGTACTTCAGGTAAGAGACCACGTCCCGCATGGCGGCGAATCCCAGCCCCACGATGCGGCTGCCGGTGGTGGTGTAAACCAGCTGGTAAATTCTCCCTGGCTCAAATCCAGAGGGCATGTAAACGTGGTTATAGTCGGGCTCCACGTCCGCGTCTTCAACCCGGACGAAGGACCACTGGCTGCGGTCAACGGGGGTGGCGGGACTGTTGGGCAGGTCCCGCACCGTCAGGGTGGCTTCCGCTTCCTCGGGGTCGGCGGCGGGATTGGGCAGGTGCTGCCGGTCGGCCAGAAGGAAGACCTGGGTAGGCACGTCGCACTGGAACTGGCACATAATCTTGCCGGTGAGCGGGCCATCGTCGCCGATGGCTTCCGGTACATGGAGACCGATGAGGCCCGGCGTGGGCGGCACGTCGGCCTGCCACCCACCCCAGACCACGGTATAGCCCCGTCGCATCAGGTAGCCGTTGCCCGCTTCCAGCGGTGCGGTGGGGTCGGTGGCAGTGGGGACGCTGTTCAGGGTCAGGGCGGTCTTGCGGCCCCGGTTCACCACGTCAAACAGGATGCGGCGATTGCCCCGGTCCTGGTCCACCGGCTGAAGCATTGCAAAGTCCGCAGAAAATTCCACCATGCCCAGGGAATTGCGCGGCGCCAGGTCCAGGTCGGTTATTCCCTGGTTTCGGGCGTGGGAAGGGTCCACCGCGTAGTGGGCGGTGCCTTCCAGCAGCTCGTATTCGCCCACGTCGCCGAAGGTTACCCCCGACGCGAAACTGCTGCGCCTGGTGATTTCCAATTCTGTTACTGCCACGATGCCTCCGGTGGGCCAACGGACTTTGCCCGTTGGCCTGAATCTGTTTGGCCTAATCACTGCCGGATGTGGGGGTGGATAGCTTGCGAACGACCATTTCCCCCTCACCCTAACCCTCTCCCACCGGGGGATAGGGTACTTATTAAGACCTTCCCTTCGTTAAATTGTCGGCCTGACTTCGTGCCATCCCGCGTACTGCTGGTAGGTGTAGGCGGCCTGGATGACACCCGGCTCATCAAAGGGCTTGCCGGCGATCTGCATCCCGATGGGCAGGCCGCTTTCGGTGAAGCCGCAGGGCACCGAAATGGCCGGAAGGCCGGTGACGTTGAAGGGAGCGGTGAAGCTCTTGCCCCGGGTCGTGGTCATGGGGTCGAAGCCCTCGAAGGCCGCCGCCGGCTGGGTCATGGTGGGCGTTACCAGGAAGTCCACCGTCTTCATTACCTCGGCGAAATCCCGACGCGCCCAGGTGCGGACCCGCTGGGCCTGGAGGTAGTCGGAGGCGCTCAGCATTCCGCCGACGCGGAACCTGCCCCGGACGATCTCGCCGAACTCCTGTGGGCGGGTTTTCAGGTTGGGCTCGTGGTAGGCGAAGGCCTCGCTGACCATGATGACCGAATTGGCAGCCCGGACGTAGTCCAGGCTGGGGATGGTCACCTCTTCCACCTGGGCGCCCAGTTCTTCCAGCACCGTTACCGCCTGCTCGACCTTGGCCACCACCTCGCGGCTGACACCGGGGTCGTCGGCGAAGAAATAGTGACGGGGCAGGCCAATTCGCACGCCCCGAATATCTTCCCGCAACGAGCGGGAGTAGTCCGGAACCGGGGCCTTGCTGGAGGTGGGATCGCGGGGGTCGTGGCCGGCAATGGCCTGAAGCATGAAGGCGGTGTCTTCCACTGTGCGCGTCATGGGCCCGGCGTGGTCCTGGGACCAGCTTAGTGTAACCACCCCGTAACGGCTGACCCGCCCGTAGGTAGGTTTCAAACCGACAATGCCGCACAGGGAGGCCGGCCCACGGATGGACCCGCCGGTGCAGGAACCGAGGGCGCCAAGGGCCTGGCCCGACGCCACCGCCGAGCCGGAACCGCTGCTGGAGCCGCCGGTAATGTGGTCCAGGTTCCAGGGGTTGCAGGCCGGCTCAAAGGGTGTTGTCCAGTCCGGGCCGCCCAGGGCGAACTCGTGCATGGCCAGCTTGCCCAGCAGGATGCCGCCGGCCTCCTTGAGGCGCGCGGTGGTGGTGGCGTCTTCCGTGGGCACCCGGTCAATGTCAACCTGGGAGCCGGAGGTGGTGCGGACTCCGGCGGTGTCGTACAGGTCCTTCAGGGCAAAGGGGATGCCGTGCATGGGCCCCCGGTACTGCCCCCGCAGGGCTTCGGCCTCGGCGGTGCGGGCCTGGGCCATCGCATCATCGGCCAGCAGCAGGATGAAGGAATGGAGACGGTCATCGGTGGCCTGGATCCGGTCCAGGCAGGCCCGGGTAAGTTCAACCGGGGAAAGCTCCCCCTTCTGAATCAGCTCACCGGCCTGGCGGATGCTAAGGTAGTGGAGTTGGGTATCGGAAGTAGACATTGTTCTATATTCCTCCTTGGCGCGACTGGGGAAACCGGCGGATTGCGGCAATTGCCGAATCAGGCATCCGGCCAGTCGGGATGGAACTCCACGACCATTTCCTCGGCCCCGAAGCTCAGGGTGTGCAACTCGCGGGCGTAGGCGGCGTAAACATCGAAAATCGGCTTCAGGGTATCCAGCTCTTCCTGGGTCATGCCCAGTCCCGCCCGGTCTGCCAGCATTTTGAATTCTTCCATTGAAGCTTCGCCCGTATCAGGCATGGTTCAACCTCCGGACATTGAATATCTTGTGGGACAGGAGTCTTGAGTCTCCCCGGGTTGGTGGGATTATACATGGCTTTCCGTTATTTGTAGCCCACTTCAACCTGAAGCGATCAATGTAGTTCGGCCCTCTCCGGAGCGGTCGCCAGTGGCGGCAACACTTAACGGCAGTCACCCGACCAGCGACGAGCCTGATGAGGTGGCTCCGAGCATATCTGATGGCACCGTGGATCCACTGTGAATAAGCAGCTCTCTACGAATCAGGATACCCCGTTTTCGAAAACAGGACGTGATTTGTCCAGCTGTTGAATGCCGGCAACGAAGAATGGCTTGCGGCCTTTACCGCCCCACCTTAAGATATAGCGAACCATTCCGGGTTACTGAATCCGGGTACAGAATCCGGGTAACAGAAGCAGACTATTATGAGGAGGGAACCATGGCCGAACAACTGGCGCGCCCCAAGGACAAGGCGGAAATTTACTGGTTTTCCGAGCAGCCCTATGGCCACGTTACCAACCAGGACCTGGAAAAGTACGATTCCGGGCGCCTGGGCTTCCCTAATACCCACTTCGACCCCGAGAAGGCCCACGTTCTATACAACCAGTACCACGAGCAGTATGCCCTGGCCGACGAGGTGGGATTCGACGGCATCATGAGCAACGAGCACCACGCCTCATACTGGTGCATGAAGCCCTCGGTAAACCTGGACGCGGCGGTAATCAGCAAGCTCACCAAGAACGTCAAGATAGCCATCCTGGGCAACGTCATCGCCGTCAACGACCCCATCCGCATGGCTGAAGAGATTGCCATGCTGGACTGCTATTCCGGCGGCCGCATAATCTCCGGCTTCGTGCGCGGCACGGCGGTGGAAACCCTGCAGGCGGGCATCGCCCCGCCGGAAAACCGGTCGCGTTTCGAAGAGGCCCATGACCTGATAATCAAGTGCTGGACTACT
Organism: Chloroflexota bacterium; assembly: GCA_009840135.1. GTDB lineage: Bacteria > Chloroflexota > Dehalococcoidia > Lucifugimonadales > UBA3495 > Bin22. The sequence continues at coordinate 37,378 of VXOH01000058.1, forward strand.
CCGGGTCCCTTCCGCTACGAGGGGCAGCACTACAATTACCGGGTGGTTAATCCCTGGGTATTGCCGGTACAGAAGCCCCACCCGGACATCTGGTTCCCCGGCACGGGCAGCCCCGAAAGCGTGGTGTGGGCCGCGAAGCATCGCCATCCCTACATGAACCTGGGCGCCCTGGTGGACACCACCGAGTGGCTGCGGCAGGTCTATATTGATACCGCAAAGGAGGAGGGCTACCAGGCCGGGCCGGAACATTTCGGGTATCTGCTGCGGTGCCTGGTGGCCGATACCGACGAAAAGGCCATCGAAATCGGCCGCGAGTTCATGTGGACCATCGAGCACCGGCAGCGCGGGCCCATGGAGCACAACGACCCGCCGGGCTACCAGTCCCGGGCGGCGGTGGAAGTGAAAGCCCAGCGGCCCACGGGCAACGTGGCCGGCGCCGGCGGCCTGGGGGTGGGCCTCAGTTACCAGCAGCTGCAGGACGTGAACAATATCATCGTCGGAAGCCCGGAGACGGTAACCCGCAAGCTGACCGAGGTGATAGAACGGCTGAGTCCGGGCTACCTGCACATCTACGGCAACGAGGGCCACATGAACCACAAGGACGTAATGCGCTCCGTCGAACTCCTGGGCAAAGAAGTGATTCCCGCCCTCCACGAGGTCAAGCTGCAACCTTACGAATAGCCAGTCCGTGGAGAGGAAAATTCGTTCCCCCTTGATGGCTGAGAAAGGTATGTAGCCGGCAATTCCAGAAAGGAAGCACCGGTTGAAATGTCATCCTGAGCCCTTCGGCATAGCTCAGGATAAACTCCGCGAAGGATCTTGAATCGCCAGTGGCAAGGAGACTGCCCTATAGAAAGTTGTCCTAAGGGTACCCTTTTAGATTCTTCACTTCGTTCAGAATGACAACCCGATGGCGCACTCCAGTGCCAAATACGTACCCCTGTCAGCCCCTCGATGGGGGAAGGCGGGGATGGGGACGCCTATTCTATGAGCTTAGGCGCTGGCCCGCTGGAAAACTGGCGCACGGAGGGAATACCCATGAAGCTTGGCCTGTTTATGATGCCGTCTCACCCCCCGGAGCGGAACATTTTCGATTCCCACCAGTGGGACCTGGACTACCTGGAACTGGCCGACCGGCTGGGCTACGACGAAGCCTGGATCGGGGAGCACTTCACCGCCCCCTGGGAGCCCATTCCGGCGCCGGACCTGATGATTGCCCAGGCGCTGCAGCGGACCAGCAGGATAAAGCTGGGCTCCGGGGTGCATCTTCTTCCCTACCACCATCCGGCTGAACTGGCCCACCGGGTTGCCTACCTGGACCACATGGCCCAGGGGCGGTTCATGTTCGGCATCGGTTCCAGCGGCCTGCCCAGCGACTGGGCACTTTTCGACGTGGACGGCAACAACGGCCAGCACCGGGAAATGACGCGGGAGTCCCTGGACATCATCCTGAAAATCTGGCAGGCGAGAGAACCCATTGAATACAAGGGCAAATTCTGGAATGCCAACGTGCCCGATGAAATGTACGGCGTTCTGCGGCCCTTCCTTTATCCCTACCAGCAACCCCACCCGCCCATTGCGGTAGCGTCGGCCAGCTACCGGTCGCCAACCCTGGTCATCGCCGGGGAGAGGGGATTCATTCCCATGAGCCTGGCCTTCAACACCGACTACTGCCTCAGCCATTGGGAGGCCATCCAGGAAGGCGCGCAGCGGGCCGGCCGGACTCCCTCCAGGAAGGAGTGGAGGCTGGTGCGAGACGTGTACGTGGCGGACACCGACGAGGAGGCCCGTGCGGCGGCGGTGGGCGGCATGACGGCCCGGGTATGGCGGGAATACCTGCTTAATATCTTCAGGGAGTTCGACCTAATCCATGTCTTCAAGGACAACCCCGAGGTGCCCGACGAGGACGTGACGCCGGAGTACATGGCAGACCACATGTGGCTGGTGGGCTCACCGGATACGGTGGCCGCCAAAATCCGCAAGCTCTACGAGGATGTCGGGGGCTTTGGAGGATTGCTGGTACTGGTGTACGACCACTGGCAGAACCAGGAGGGTTGGGACAAGTCCACGCGGTTGCTGGCGGAAGAGGTGATGCCCAGGGTAGCAGACCTGGCGGCCGAGTGAGCCATTCCTCCGTTCACCACGGACTAAACAGGGGATGACCCTGAGCCCGGGGTCTGGTTCGGCAGCCACGCCATGAACGGTATGCAGGCACGGATGTTCGCTTGGATTGTCACAGAAGTGCGCAGTTGCCGGCAAGAGGATTGAAAAGTCGCAGCATACCGTCCTATCCGCTCATCCTGAGCTTGTCGAAGGATGCCCCCCAATGTGGGATGGTTCGACAAGCTCACCATGAGCGGTCCAATAAATACTTTGCAATTGGCCTGCAATGGCCCGTAGGGGCGGTTCGCGAACCGCCCCTACAGTGACAAGATTCCGCTCAGATTAAGGAGAGAAATATGGCCCGGCTGGAAGGAAAAGTAGCGGTTATAACCGGCGCCACGGGAGGCATTGGACGGGCCGCTGCGGCCCTGTTCGCGGAGGAAGGGGCCCGCGTAGCCCTGGTTGACCTGGACGAGGGCGCGCTGCGGGAGCTTGCCGTATCCCTCGGAGAGGACAAGGCCAGCTACACCGTGGCCGACGTTACCCAGCCGGACCAGAGCCAGGCCTACATTGACGCCGCCGTAAATCGTTGGGGCGGCATTGACGTACTCCTGGCCAACGCGGGCATTGAAGGCACCCTGGCCACCATACCCGATTACCCCATAGACGTTTTCGACCGGGTCATCGCCGTAAACGTCCGGGGTGTTTGGCTGGGTATCAAGTATGCCGTGCCAGCCATGCGGGAAAGGGGAGGTGGCAGCATTGTTATCACCTCCTCCACCGCCGGCATCAGCGGGGCCGCCGAAATGTCGGCCTACAACACCAGCAAGCACGCGGTAATCGGAATGATGCGGGTGGCGGCCCTGGAGTGCGCCCCTCACGGCATACGGGTCAACACGGTTAATCCTGCGCCCATCGAGACCCGCATGATGCGCTCCATCGAGGAACAGCGTACCGCCGCCATGGACGACGCCAACGTAAACGTGGAAACGATGAAACAGTCCTACGCCCAGCGCATTCCCCTGCAGAGGTACGGCAATCCTGAAGAGGTGGCCCGGATGATGCTGTTCCTGGGCAGCGACGACAGCAGCTTCTGCACGGGCGGCGTTTACATGGTGGACGGCGGCCGTTCCGCCGGCGGCCGCTGACGGGCCCCTTCCTTGCGAATTCTGATAATCGGGGCCAGCGGATTCATCGGACGCTACCTGTCCCGGCGGCTCGGCGCGATGCCGGGCCATGAGGTTTTCTGCACCTTCCGTTCCCGACCGCCAGGGGACGACAGGAATCACTGGTACCAGGTGGAGCTAACTGATCCGGTCAGGGTCGAGAAACTATTCGGCGCCATTCACCCGGAGATGGTGGTCCACCTGGCGGCCCTGGCCGACGTGGGAACGGCGGAAAGAGAACCCGAGCGAGCCCGGGCGGTAAACGTCGCCGCCACCGCAGAGATTGTCCGGCAATGCGACTGGTACGGGGCGCGCCTTCTTTTCGTTTCCACCGAGTATGTTTTCGACGGTAGGCGTGGCTTGTACCGGGAAGACGATCCACCTCATCCAACCACCCAGTACGGGCGCACCAAGCTGGCCGCCGAGCTGGAAGTAGCCAGGCTGGGCTCCCGGGCCAGCGTTCTGCGTACCAGCATCGTTTACGGCTGGCCGGAGCCTGGCAGTCGGAACTTCGTCCCCTGGCTGATTGACCGGTTACAGGGCGGCGAAACCTACGCCGGTGCCGCCCAGGTAATGCGCTCCCCTATTTACGTTGAGCAACTGGTGGAGGGCATCGTCGGGCTGGTCATGCGAGACCATTCCGGAGTCAACCACGTGGCAGGCGGGGACTGGGTGAGCATGTACGAATTCGCCCGGGCGATAGCCGCCGCCTTTGGGCTGGACCAGAATCTTGTCGTACCGAAGGATGACCAAACCGCTAACCCCGACCGGCTGGGCCTGGACAGCACGCGAACCCTCAAGAAGGTGGGACTGGAACGCTTAGAGCTGGCGGACGGGCTGGCGGCAATGCGGGAAAGCCCAAACAACCCCTTTGCCGGTTGAGCGCCAGCGCCGATCGTTGAGCCGGGGCTGTTTTGCGTGGGTGGGTATGTGAGTCAATATGGCTAATTGTGCGACGATCCTGATTTATAGCACACAGCTGATGTCTCGGCAGATAAGGCTTTCTGGACAAAGCGAACTTTCAAGAATTTGCCGCTCAAGAGCAGTAACAGCTCCTATAGGAGAGACATCTTGGTCTTAGTGTTCATCCTGCTAACCATCCTCATCGCGACGTCGGCATACCCGATGACGGTTTTGGGCATCAGGGAGGCCAGTTCAGGGCCCGGCTTATTCACTAAGGTCGGCGGTTATGCTATTGTCCTGCTGGGTTTTGTGCCCATCTCACTGTGGCTCTACTACCTGTACTGGTCCTTTTTCGTATCTACCTGAACGCCGCTAAGGGCTACATGCGACGTAGTAGTCCTGGGAGAGGCCCAGTTCCCTAGCGTTGGGCACCCTTCCGTCCTCGTGGAGAGGGGACTTATTCAGACCTTCTCTTAACTACGGCAGGTACTTGTCCTCCATTTCCCGGATGCGCTGGGCTCCCAGGATGTTGCCGTTGCTGGCGACGCCCCATTTGCTTTGAGCGGTCGTTGCCAGGAATTCATCCATGGCCTCGGTGCCGCGTTCCTGGAAGTCGTTCAGAAAATCCCAGGAAGCCTGGAGTCCGGCCATGGTGGTCAGGGCGGGATACCAGGCCGCCGCCGCGCCGGCATCCTGCAATTCCTGCAACGTCGGGTGGGTCTGGCTGCCGTGGGTGAACAGGGGCAGCACCGGCCCCGGAATACGCCGGATGGCTTCCAGGTTGTCATCCCAGGACTGGATGGCGGGGCATACGACGTCCACGTTGGTCTGGCTCTTGTAGGCCAGGCACCGCTCCATAACCTGCTCAAAGGTGGCGCCGGGAACCCCGCCGTAGTCGCACCGGGCCACGATTACAAAGTCCGGGTCAAACTCCATCTTGGCGTCCATGGCGGCTCTCAGCTTCCCCACCATTTCCTCGATGGAAACGCAGCGGCGGCGCGGGCCCGACTTGGGTGGGTAGGTCTGGTCCTCCAGGTGGGCCCCGGCGATGCCGGCCCGGATGTACTCCTTTATGGTGTCGTAAACCTGGATGGCGTCACCGTACCCGGTGTCCATATCGCAGAAAACGGGAATATCAACCGTGTTCACGATACGGCGGGCGTTGTCCACCATGTCTCTCATGTTGGTGCCGCCCTCGGTGAGCCCCATCAGTTGGGCCGAGGTATTGCCGCCGGACATGTAGAAAGCCTCGTATCCGGCTACCTCCGCCATCTTTGCTCCCATGGCGTTCATGCCGCCGGCAAGCACGAATATTTCGGGCCGCTCGAACAACTCCTTCAGCCTGGTGGTCATTCGTTTCCTGTCTGGCATTTTTCTGCCTCCTCATCGTTAGGTAGTGGATAGCATTAACTCAACCTGCGCCAAGGCAAACGGCAAAACTTTGAAACTTCGAAGCGCCGCTTGCAGTTTCGTTTCTCCGTCCGCCGGAAGTGGTCTATAGTATATCGTCAAGCAGAAAAGGCCGGGGCACAGGGCAACCGCGCCTCAAGTCTATGTCATCCTGAGCGCCCAAGACTGTCATCCTGAGTAAAGCGAAGGATCTAAACTTCACCCACAAACAGGCTTTGGGACCCGTAACCGGTCTGAGAGGATAGTTTTCGGGTCCTTCGGCAAGCTCAGGACGACATGACTTTCGCGTTGCGGGTGCAGCACAATTAAGGCACGATCGCCGCAAGGTCTCACGTTGCCCCACTCCCCTGGATGGACCAGTGTGCTAGAATCTGCCGGCCCGGTTATTCCTTATGCGACCCCTAGTCCATGTGTCGGGAGTCCCTCGATGCGAGTAATTGTGCTGGTTAAGGCTACCGTTGACAGCGAGGCCGGCGTCATGCCTACCGCCGAGCTGTTTGAGGCCATGGGAAATTACAACGAAGAACTGGTAAATGCCGGCATTATGCAGGCCGGCGAGGGATTGAAGCCCTCCTCTGCGGGCAAGCGCATATTATTTGACGGCGATGCGCGCACTGTTACTGACGGTCCCTTTTCCGCCGTCAATGAGCTGGTAGCCGGGTTCTGGCTCTGGGAAGTTAGGGACATGGACGAAGCGCTGGAATGGGTGAAGCGCTGTCCCAATCCCATGCTTGGCCCCAGCGAAATCGAGATTCGTCCGCTGTATGAACTTGAGGATTTTGCGGAGGACGCATTACCGGAGCATCTGGAGCGAGAAGAAAGGCTCCGGAGAGAAATCGAGGATAGATAGGGCGCAGTCCTTTCCCTCAACTTCATTCCAGGTTACGGCTAACTCTAATTGGGAGCAATGCCATGATTACCGCTGAACCCCTTCCCCGAGGAGAAATCATCCAGCAGCTGGACGGCACCTACGAGCTGTTTCCCGTGCCTGCCGAAGAAGATACCCTGCGCAGCATCCTGGAGGAGTGCCTGGCAGAGTGGGAGCATGTCCGCATCGGCATGCTGGTTCCGGGCGCGGTGTGGGAAATCAAACCGCCGCGCCAGCCTCGCACCGGTTTCCTGGACGGCTACCTGACCGTGGACTTTGAGGATTGGCATCTGCACCTCTGCATTGGAGAACAGAAGGCGGCTGACCCGGAAACGGCGCGGTTACGGCGCGCCGCCCGGGCCGAACTGTATCGCCGCCTGAATCCCGACCACCAGCCGACATCCTGGGGCTTCCGCCTATTCAATGGTGGGGGTCAGCAGCAGATTACAGTGCTGCTCCCCAACCCCCATCTGGACGAGCGCCAGAACTACATGGAGAGCCCCGATTGGGAGCGTCTCTACCTGTGGGACCGCCTGCGGGAAAAATACCTGGCCACGGGCAGCGACCCCGTGGACCGCTCAGCCCCCAGGTTTTTTCATGGCTGATGCGGCAAACTGTACGCATCCCCTGGTGGACAGTATGGCTCGGGCCCGAGAGCTGGGCGAATTCTTCGCCCTGCCCCGGCGTCCACGTGAGGGCAAGGGCTGGACCGGCGCGAGGGAACTCTTCCAGGGTGAGGATGGGCGCCTGGAATCGCTGGTAATGACCTATGGAACACGGGCCTGGGATACTTCCAACCGGCACATGGCCGGGTCGGCGTTCCTGGTGGCTTATTTGAGCCGCGTCGTCTTTCCCCTGGTGGGTCAATACGTTCTGGCCGGGCGGGTTCCGAACATCGCCCTGGATAATCTGTCCTTCCACTGGAACGGGCCGGCCATAGACGCAACGGGCCTGGACCGGCTGGCCTTTGCCACCCTGCCATCGGACCCCATGGCCGCCCACCCCGACGCTTTGATTGTCGCCGACGCCGATGCCTTGTACGACAGGCTGAAAGAGTGGCTGTTTGAGGAAAATCTGCAGATAGTCATTACGTGCCTGCGGCAATCAGCGGGCGCCAGCGTCAAGGTATCCTGGAACGCGGTGGCTGCCGCCTTTTCCCAGGCGCTCAACCGTCTGTACGCCGTCTCCGAAAATCGCCGGGAGGTGGTGGAAGCGGCCCACGTTTTCCTGGAAGACCCTTCCTCTCCCATCTACGGACAACTGACCATGGAGGAGTTTGAACACCAGGGCCGCAAAGGCTTCTACTCGCGGCGACGCGGCTGCTGCCTGTGGTGGCGTTCACCCCGGTCCAACGACTACTGCTCCAACTGCATCCTGCTGCCGCGGGAACAGCAGGATGAAAGGTTCAGGGAGATGCTGGCGGGGGTGCGGTAGGCAGGGTCTATGGGACGGTTTGAAGGAGTGGAGTTACAGCTAGCGGAGAGGGGTCACGGCCCACTGAGGCTATTGCGGAAATCTTCCTAGCCTGCCTGCAGGATTGCCCAGCCCAGCGCAATAGCCCCGCCGATAACTGTAACCACCAACGCCCCACCAACACCTATCAAGGTGATTGCCAGCTTGTCTATTCGCTGGTTCATCAGGTCAAAGCGGTGGTTAGTCTGGTCTATGACCTGATCTATACGCTCGTTAGTCTGGTCAATTCGTTCGTTGGTCTGGTCTATTCGTTGATTGGTTTGGTTAATTCGTTCGTTGGTTTGGTCCAACCGACGAGACAGATCTAACAGGCTGGCTTTAACGTCTTGAAGGGCGTCAACTACGCCATCCAGTCTGCCGATCACGTAGTTCAGGCTGCGTTCAGGCTCTTGTTCCATAGTCGCCATGGTTTATTCCCTGCCTTAAAGACTCTTCCCAGGGTTAAGGAAGGTCTGACTAAGTCCCCTCTCCCCTGGTGGAAGAGGGTGAGGGGGAAATGGTCGTTCGCAAACTGTCCACCCCCATCCTTGTATATTGAACTGTAGGTGGGCGGAGCAAAGGCCGTACCC
>VXOH01000037.1:0-4780 GCA_009840135.1 Chloroflexota bacterium
CATCTTGACGGGCATAATTTCCGCTCCGCGGTCCGCGCGCCTGAAGCTAGACGCCATTCGCGCCCCCCCCCTACCCCAAAGGAAGATGTTCCTTCCAGTGCCTTGGTAGCCGTGAACTATTCAGGGGTTCCCTAAACTGAAGGCATAGCAAGAATTACTTCAACCATTTTGGGCTTGGTAATGGCAGTCGTTCAGGTCTTCCCTGAATCGCAGGGGCGCACAGTTGTGCGCCTCTGCTCTGGTTCTAAATCAAAACGGGCTCAAGCGTCATGTCCTTCGGGAGGGCATGCCCTGGTAGAGGCAACGGAAAGGCCCATCTCACCCTGGGTCCGGTTTAGAAACCCCAGGACGGCTGGTACTCACCGAAGACCTCCCGGAAGACCCCCATCATTTCCCCCAGGGTAGCGTAGGACTTTACGGCGTCGATCAGGGGAGGCATCAGGTTCTGATCGCCTCTTGCAGCAGTTTCCAGGGCTTTCAGTCGTCGAGATACCTCGTCATTGTCCCTGGTCTGCCTCAAACGATTAAGGTTTTCAATCTGCCTTGCTTCGCCGGCCCGGTCCACCCGGAGCAACGGGATGCTCAGGTCCTCTTCCGTAACATAGTCATTGACACCTACGGTAATTCGCTCCTGTCGGTCTTCCTCCCGCTGGTAAATGTAGGCGGCATCGGCGATTTCTCGCTGGAAGAATCCCGATTCCAGGGAGGCGATCACGCCGCCCACATCCTCGATTCTCCGGAAGTAGTCATAAGCTTCCCGCTCAACCTGGTTGGTCAGCGCTTCCAGGTAGTAGCTGCCGCCCAGGGGATCAACGGTATCGGTTACGCCCGTTTCGTGGGCGATAATCTGTTGCGTCCGGAGGGCCTGCAGGGCGGCCTCCTCGGAGGGCAATGCCCAGGCCTCATCCTTGCCGTTGGTGTGCAGGGACTGGCAACCGCCCATGACGGCGGCCAGGGCCTGGAGCCCCACCCGGACCACATTGTTTTCCGGTTGCTGGGCCGTCAGCGAAGCCCCGGAGGTCTGGGCATGAAAACGAAGCCAGCAGGAACGGGGATTTTGAGCCCCAAAGGTGTCCCGCATTTCCCGTGCCCAGATGCGGCGGGCGGCCCGGTACTTGGCTATTTCCTCGAAGAAGTCGTTGTGGGCGTTGAAGAAGAAACTCAAACGGGGAGCGAAATCGTCCACGTCCATGCCCCGTTCCACGCAGCGGCGCACGTATTCAAAGCCATCGGCCAGGGTAAAGGCCAGTTCCTGAACGGCGTTGGACCCGGCTTCCCTGATGTGGTAGCCGCTGATGCTTATGGGGTTCCAGCGGGGCATGTGGTTGGCAGCAAACTCGACTGTATCAACCACCAGGCGCAAAGAAGGCTCGGGCGGAAAAATGTACTCGTTCTGGGCCAGGTACTCCTTCAGGATGTCGTTCTGAAGGGTGCCGCCTATCTGGTCCAGGGCAACTCCCTGCTTTTCCGCCACCGCAATGTACATGGCCCAGATTATGGCGGCGGGGCTGTTTATGGTCATTGAGGTGGTAACCTGGCCCAGGGGAATCCCATCGAAGAGGGTTTCCATGTCGGCCAGGGATGAAACCGCCACGCCGCACTTGCCAAACTCTCCCATGGCCCGAGGGTCGTCGGTGTCATAACCGTAAAGCGTGGGCATGTCAAAGGCCACGCTGAGACCGGTCTGCCCCTTGTCCAGGAGGAACCGGAACCGCTGGTTGGTCTCCTCGGGCAGTCCGAAGCCGGCGAACATTCGCATGGTCCACAGCCGGTCCCGGTAGCCACCGGGGTGAACGCCTCTCAGGTAGGGAAATTCGCCCGGCAGGCCTATTTCATCCAGGGAGTCCGCACCTTCCACGTCGTCAGGCGTATAGACCGTTTCGACGGGAATCTGGGAGAGCGTTTTGTAGGCAGCCTTTCGTTCGCTTCTGTCCGAGTTTTTTTCCCGCCACAGCTGCCCCTGCTGCCGTATCCGGTCCAGTTCTTCGGTGGAAAACACGAGGATTCCTCCGGGGTGTTTTGAATTAAGTCTAACCAGCCGTCGACAGGGGCGTCAATTAAAAGGCGGGCATCAGGGAAGTGCAAAACTCCTGCCTTATTCCCACCCTAGGGGCTGCGGACATTCAATTCAACCTTATCAGGTGAAAGGAAGAGACAGATGGGAAGGGCCGGAGAATTGATGCTCTGGCCCTTCTGTTTCGCCCTCGTTTCATTGTTTCTAGTTATCAGGAGGAATCCAGTCCCACTTCGCTTGAACTGTGTATCTTTGGTCTGATTCTAACCGTTCCGGCGGAAATGCTTTTCTGTAGACGTAAGAACCGCTCTCTCCCGGCCCTATTCGGTAAGGTTCCGCTCGAACGGCGAAAGAATCGCTGGATGCACCGGTACTGTCGGGGGTAAATACAATCTCAACCTGTATATTTTGTACGGCCCAACTGTCATGGTGGTTGAAGAGGTTGCCGCTGAACACCACGTAGTCTAACCCAACAATCGGCTCCACCTGCTCCAAGACAAGGTAGGAGTTGCCCGGTACAGCGGCACGTTCAGTCGTTTCAGACTTCACAAGGCTGGCCGTCCACCAGAAGGCCGCCCCACCGCCAATGACCAGCAGGGCCAAGCCACCCACCAGAATTACTATCCGTTTGATTCGTGCATTGGTTTCTGGAATGTTGGGAGCAATTTCTGCTACACCTTTAATGCCGTAATAGATGCCGGCCAGTACAAGCATCCCAGCGAGAATGACGAAACGACCAAATTCGAGGAAAACCGCTGCTTCAGCAAGGATTATGGCTACCCCTAAGAAGCCGACTCCCTTGAGGTATGTTCTCAGTCCCGACTTCTTCTCCGGCTGAATATCTTCAGGGCATTCTTCTTCAGGAAAGGTCTGGTTGGTGGTGTCCTTTGTTTCTTCCACGTTCTTACTCCCTTGTCCGGCGGCTTGGCCCACCTGCGACACACAGGACGGCCTACACCCGTATAAAAGTAGGGAGTTGAAGCAACTGCCGGGGCCACCAAAGGGGAACTGGGGAAAAGCAACGACAAATGGGAACCCCTCCACGAGAGTCAGGCCGGCTACTTGCCACAGAAACCAGCTTTAGCGAACCTACGTGAAGGGGCACGAAGGCCAGCTTGATGAAGGTTCGCTGTAAAGGAATTCAACCCTTGGCTAGGGATGTACTGGTTTCTGTGGCAAGCAGATTATATTCATTATAATTGGGGGGTGCAAAGAGTTTCGGCAAAAACAGGCGGGTGAACAAGGCAGCAGCCCCACCGAAATCAGCGAGGCGGTTCATCTGGTAGAGTCAGGCTCGGCTGGCCTTTTTCATCCAGAACGGATTTTTCCGCTTTGCCAAAAGGGACTACGCAACCTTTTGCACCATCCAGTTCTTATTCGCCGTGTCGCCGGCCTGCACCTTCGCTAAAGCCGTCGCCTGATAGACCATCGTGGACATTAGGCAATGAAGCGTAATTTTCTTCAGACCCCTGACACAGTGCGATTCAAGCCGCCTGCTTTCCTTTTGGCTTTTGAAAATTCTCTCGATTGACTGACGGCGGGAGTACAGGGTCTTCCATTCGGGAGTGTTCCGACGGGTCTTCCCGCCGAATACCCGAAGGTTGTCCAACGGGTTTTCTACTACCACCGTGTCGCACTTGCGAGTCCCGCCCTGCGTTGATTCCTTCAGGTGGCAGCCCTCGCCCTGGCACCGGAATATGTAGTGGCCTTCCCATGTCTCTCCTATGAACTGCATCGGTTCCAAGCCCATGCAGGTCGGCGCAGCGTCCATCGTGTAGATTCCGTCGTACAGGCCGTCGTGGGAGTTCGTCTTCCTGATGTGGATTACCGGGTCAATTCCCCGCTTCAGGTACAGGTACTCGAAATTGGACTTGGCATCATAGCCCCGGTCGGCAGTGGCTACGCTGGGACTGAACCAACTGAAATTGTCATACGCCTTGTCCATCAGGCTCGGCAGCTGGGGCGAGTCGTTATGGTTCGCTGCCATTACCTTCATGGTGATGGGCAGGTCGTGGGTAGCGTCGGCAATCATGTGAACCTTGTAGCCGAAAGCAAGCTCCTTGCCGTCCTTCTTCCTGCTGCGGGCGTCGGTTTTGTAGCCCCACGCCGCTTCGGGGTCGGTGACTTCGCCGCTTAGTTTGCTTTTCTTATTGGGATTGGAGTGGGTTCGGACGGACGTGGAATCTATAGCCACTTCGTCCCCGAAGCCGGGAAGCAGGTCTTTCAACTCGCTGGTGAGTTGGTTCAGGCAGGCTTCCACCAAGTCACTGTGATTGGCCAGACGAGAAATGAATCGGTTGTAAGTGGTGCGGTGGGGCAAGGGGTCGCCTTCCCTGAACCCGCAGACTCCCCGCAGGGCCGGGTCGTCTTTCAGTCGGCGTATCAAGGCATTTGTGTGGGGCAGGTCGAGGAAGAAGGACGCTAGGTAGGCGTTCCACATGGTGCGCAGGGGCCAGCCGGGGCGTCCGGTGGGGCGGTAGGCTTGAAGGCGGTCTATGATGGCCGAATCATCCAGACAAGCAAGAATTTGCCGAAATTCGGCAAGAACTCCTTGCACCGCTGGATTATAATGGAGATAGGCCACCGGGAATCTGTGCTTCCTTGTGGATTTAGAAGCCACTGAGGGCTGCAACCCTCGGTGGTTTCGTTTTCTGTTTCGTTTAGCAATCCTTACTTATAATTATTTGGGGGGTATGCAAGCAATTTCGACAAAAAGTTGGCCGCAGCCTGTGTCTAATACAAATAGCCCACCCCACGAGACGTAGA
>VXOH01000037.1:4790-6432 GCA_009840135.1 Chloroflexota bacterium
ACCGGGCATCCAACAAATTTCCAAAAAATGTGGCCCCCAGCGTGGGCCGGGGGGGCCTTTCTTGTGGCTATGGGATTCTAGCTATGCCAAGCTATCGGGGGAGTTTTTGCCCTGCCTCACGTTCCCTCTTAATTGACAAATGCCTTGGCATCCCGGAACAATGTCCCTAAATCTTGAAGCAGAGGCCAATATGTAAAACAGGAAAGGGTACATCTAATAACTAGGGGCCAGACCGACAGCGTGACGGCAAAAGTCTGGCCCCGCAAAACTACCCCGCTGCGGTAGCGGGACGTAGCCTAAATTGAATGGGGCACCCTGCCCCCGAAATTTGGGCGAAACACTCGCTGCCCAGCGGCCAAATTAGGAGGGCCGCTAATGGCAACTAATGTACTCGCTCAACATCCTGACGTTCGGTGGGTAATCCAGCAGGACGCTGAAACACTCGCCAATGGTCTGAGTCACCCCACCTATTTCCGGCTGATGCTTGCCACAGAGCAAATTCACGAATGGCTGTCCAATGGGCCGTACCACAGAACGGATGAATATGTCCGTTGGCGCAATTGCATCCGGGATGCGATAAGAATGCAACATAGTAAGGGACTTGCACCCTTGGCTGCCGCAACGGTTCAAGTTGCAGCAGCACTCTACTCCGAGCGTGATTTTTGATTAAGTGGGGGCTTAGTTCCATGTCTTGACCACGCCCGTCTACAAACTGCTCTTTTCAGGGGCCGATGCTCAGATAGGAGCTAAGTAGGCGGGAGTTTTGCACTTCCCTCCGGGCATGCAACTCTGCCCGACGGACGGGCCCGCAAGCCTTACCTTCCGGAAGGAAAGAATGGCCGGGAGTGTTACGCTTGCAAAGAGGCGAAGCGGCGCCGGCCTACCTTGACGGCAGTGCCGGGTTCGGGAGGTTCAAAGCTGGCATCATCAGTCAGCTTGCGCGACGGTCCTGAGGGAGGAAATATTTCCACGGCTCCCTGGTTTATCATGCGTTTGCCGTCACTGACGCTGCTAACGAGACCCGCGGCCACCAGGGCGTTGCTCCAGCGGGGCCCGCTTATGGAGGAAAGGGAGACAACCGGCATATCGTCGGGCAAGGCCCGCTGCTGGATAACCCTTTCGAACCTTTCCCTGGCGGATACGGCGGCCTGAGAGTCGTGAAATACCTCGGTGATTTCACCCGCCAGGCGCTTCTTCAGGTCCATGGGGTTGACCGATTGCGACTCCATGCTTCGAGTCATTTCCTCGAGTTCTTCATCCGGGGCATCGGTCAAATACTCGTAATAGGAAACGATGAGGTCGTCCGGCAGGGACATGATTTTGCCGAACATGTCGTCAGGCGGCTCGTCCACGCCCACGTAGTTGTCCAGGCTCTTGCTCATCTTCTGGACGCCATCGGTTCCGACCAGGATAGGCATCAGGAAGCACTGCTGAGGACGCTGGCCCATCATGCCCTGCAGTTCCCGACCCACGAGCAGGTTGAACATCTGGTCCGTACCCCCGAACTCCACGTCCGACTCTATCGCTATGGAGTCGTAGGCCTGAAGCAGCGGGTAGAGCAGTTCGGTAATGGCGATGGGGCGGTGCTCGGCAAACCGCTTGGCGAAATCATCCCGTTCCAGGAACTGGGCCACGGTAAAGC
>VXOH01000108.1 GCA_009840135.1 Chloroflexota bacterium
CACGTTGTCATGGCCATCTATAAATATGGCGTGGGGAAAAAGAAAAAGACCGGCGCCCCAGGAGTTGAGGTAATTTCCTTCGCGGTCAAATATCATTACCGGGTGGTCAGGGTCGCGGTTGAAGCAATAGACCCGGTCCTGGGAATCGCCGTACACGGCTGCCGCAGGCATGGCCCAGCCCTCGGGGACTTTGGCCCAGTCGGTGTGCATTTCGTAGGTATATTTGCCGCTGCCCACAATGCTTCTCGTTGTCACAGAGTGCCTCCTTGCAGGTTTGAAATCATCTGAATCGGTAAGCCGGCCCTGATTATGACAAGGTTGCAGAGACAGGTCAAACCAGATACCGTCAAACACGGCTGGGACCGGAGCTAAAGAGATTACCTTAGCTGACACCTTTGTCCCTTTTCCATTCGTGCCAGGTTCTTGCCAGGACCGGTAAACACCTGGGCTCGGCTACCGGCATTGAGATAGATGCATTACACTAGAGAAAATGACCACTCCAAGAACCACGCAAAGAACCACACATGAAGGGAGGACATCATGGCCAGCGACACGCCTGACCTGTCCATTGAGGAAATACGAAAGCAACTTGAAGCGCAGGCTGAAGCCCGATGGGGTCCCGAGTATGTGGAAGAGCACGGGGACCTGCTGGAGTTGGCGGCTTCGTACGTGGTGAATGTCGGAAACAGCTTGCCCGCCACGGAGACAGAGCCCGGATTCTACCAGTAAGGAAAGCAGATTTGGAAGTGGCTTTGTACACTATTCTATGAAATCCAGGAGGCCATGATGGCCGATTCTTACGCTCTCAGCGTGGCGGAAGCCGCAGCCCGGATAAGGAATGGCAACCTCACTCCCACGGGATATGCGGGGGAACTGCTGGACCGCATAGATTCCTTTGAAGAGGATCTACAAGCGTGGGTAACCATTGACCGTGAAGCCGTGATAACCGAAGCGAAGGAAAGAGAACTGCAGTTAGAGCAGGGCTCGGCAGGGTTGATGTCTGGCGTTCCGGTGGGGCTCAAGGATATTTTCTACACTGCCGGCATGAAGACCACGGCTTGCTCACGCATTTATGAGGATTTCGTGCCAGAATACGACGCCACCTGTGTAGCCAGGCTGCGGGAAGCCGGGGCGGTGATTCTCGGCAAGGCAGTAACCACGGAATTCGCCACATCGGACCCATCTCCCTCCAGGAATCCCTGGAACAGGGATCATACACCGGGCGGTTCGAGCAGCGGTTCCTCGGTAGCCGTAGCGGCCGGTATGGCGCCGGCTGCGTTGGGCTCCCAGACCGGAGGTTCCACCTGTCGTCCTGCCGCCTACAACGGCATAGTAGGCCTGAAGCCCACTTACGGCCGCATCAGCCGCTACGGGGTGGTACCGGTAAGCTGGTCGCTGGATACGGTCGGAATCCTGGTGAGAACGGTCAACGACGCCGCCATTCTCTTGCAGGCTATGTCGGGCCACGACCCGAACGACCCCGGGTCCGCCGAAGAAGCGGTGCCTGACTTCATGGAAGAAATGAACCGGTATAGCGGGCCCCCACGCCTCGGCCTGTTGAAGCGGGGCTATTTCTTCGACCGTTCGACGGAAGAGGTGCGGCGTCACACCGAGGAAGTGGCCCGCAGACTGTCGGAGGCTGGCGCAACGGTGGTCGAGGTTGAGTTGCCGCCAAGTTTCTCCGTGGCGCCGGATGTGCAGCGGGTGGTAATGAACGTGGAGTGCGCCGCCTTCCACGAGGAGTTCTTCCGCCACCGGGCAGACGAATACGGTCCTCGACTGAGGGCCAACATTGAAATGGGCCTTCTGATACCCACCGTTACTTATCTGCAAGCCCAGCGACTGCGACGAGAGTTTCGGCGAGACCTGACAGCCCTGGCCCAGGAGGTGGACGCCTTGTTGATGCCCGCCACACCGGCTCCAGCGCCCAGGGACCTGAACACCACCGGCGACGCTGCTTTCCAGGCGCCCTGGACTTCGGCGGGACTCCCAACGGTGGTAGTTCCTTCAGGGTTGAGCCAGGATGGGATGCCCCTGGGCGTGCAGTTTGCGGCGCCTCCCTTTGAAGAGGGGCAATTGCTGGGTACAGCCCGTTGGTGCGAACAAGCCCTGGGATTGGACCTCAGGCCGCCGGACTACAGCTAGCAGGCCTGGCGCCCGTTGACTGCTTCCCGTCCAACTTCCAGGGCTTATGATTTCGTTGTAATCGGCGGTGGGTCTGCGGGACTCACCGCCGCCAGGTTCGCGGCCAGGCTGGGGCGCAAAACCGCCATCATAGAATCCGGGCGGCTGGGCGGCGACTGCACCTGGACCGGCTGCGTCCCCAGCAAGACGCTCATTCGGGCCGCCCGGTCCGCCTGGGAAATTCGACGATCCGACAGATTCGGCATTTCCGCTCCTCAACCTGCTCTCGACTTCGTTACCCTCATGGCTCACATTACCTCAGTGATCGAGGACATCTACTCCTCGGAATCGCCAAAGAAATTGCTGGCAGAGGGAATTGACACCATCCTCGGTGGTGCGGAGTTCATAGATCCGCACAGAATCAGGGCGGGCGATTCGGAAATCAGCTTCAGTAAGCTATTGATTGCAACCGGGGCCAGGCCGGCAATTTCCCCGATACCGGGACTGGGCAGTACCGGCTACCTGACCTATGAGACTGTTTGGAGCTTGACCCAATTGCCGGAAAGGCTCCTGGTAATAGGCGGCGGACCCGTTGGCTGCGAATTTGCCCAGGCATTTAACCGCTTGGGAACAGAGGTGGTTCTCCTGGAGGCAGCCGACCGAATACTGTCGGGCGAAGCTCCGGAAGCCTCGGACGTCATCCACTCGGTCCTGTCCGGAGAAGGGGTGAAGCTGCGGGTTTCGGAATCCATATCTTCCATTGAACAGAGCAATGGGCAGTTTCGAGTTGTAACGGACCGTGGGGAATTGACGGGGGACCAGGCGCTGGTAGCCACCGGACGGCTGCCCAATCTGGAGGGCCTGGAACCAGGCAGGGCAGGGATTGAGTTCTCCAGCAAGGGGATCAAGGTGGACCAGCACCTGCGAACGTCGCGCCGGCACATTTTCGCCGCTGGCGACTGTGCGGGGGGTCCCCAGTTCACCCACTACGCCGGCTGGCAGGGCTTCATGGCCGCCAGAAATGCGTTGCTGCCCGGCAATGCGCCGGCGGTAAAAGACCTGGTGCCCAGGGCTACCTTCACCGACCCGGATGTTGCTCAGACCGGACATACCGAGAGCAGCGCTCGCGAACGGTGGGGCGATTCCGTCCAAACGGCGCTCTGGCCCATGTCGCAGGTGGACCGGGCGACAATTGACGGCGTTTCAGAGGGCTTTGTCAAGGCAATAATGCAAAAGAACGGCAGGCTGCTGGGGGCCACCATTGTCTGCCCCGGGGCTTCGGAAATGATAAACCAGTGGTCGCTGGCAATTTCCCAGGGCATGAAGCTGGGGGACATTTCCAGGAGCCTGCACGTATATCCCAGCTACTCCATGGCTGGACTGCAAATGGCGGCGGAACACCGGGTAACCAACCTGCTGGACGGCCTGAGCGGGAAAGTAATTGGCGCGCTTTACCGGAGCAAGCAATAGACGTTCAACCGCTGGACAGGATTAGGGTTATTTCATCGGACGGGCACAATCCAGATAGCTGAGAGCCAGTTCGTCATCGTCACCCCGGCACCCTCAGTTGGAAATCTTCCGAAAACAGGCAGGGAATTCCTCTTCCCTGGGAATCTGAGCCGGCATGTTGAATTCCTTCCGGTGGCGGCTGAACACGCGTAGCGGCCAATTTTGCCGCGTAATGCCCGATTACATTGGGGGTTATCAACAGGGGCTTGAATTAGTAACAGTTCAGAGTTGACGATACTGATTTCGGGAAGGCCGTCGTTCCCGTCCGCCGCGCCGGAGCGGGAACATTGAACATGGGCGGGTTGTAGGGCCGGTAGGGGCGCATCGCCATGCGCCCCTACGGCGCAAGGGTAGAGAAAGGCATTTTCCTCACTTCTGAACTGTTACCGGGCAACCTGGATGCTTGTATGGGAAGTGCAGGTATGGTAATCTTTCTTTCACCCTTGAAAGAGAAGTACCAGCTATGCAGTGCCAGATTTGCAAGAAGTCCGGAATGTCCGGCAACAACATCAGCCATTCAAACCGCCATACCAAGACGAGGTTCAAGGCCAACGTCCATAAGCAGACGATTTTTATGGACGGCAAGGTCCAGCGGGTAAAGATCTGCAGCCGTTGCCTCCGCACCCTCCACAAGCCGCCCCGCGTGAAGGGGAAGGCGGCTATAGTTTAGCTACAAGGCACAGGTTGTCAGCGCGAAAGAAACGAAGCCCGGAAATTTCCGGGCTTCTTGTATTTCTAATCGCTGTGCTCGGGTAATGATGCTCAAGGAGAGGGCCGCAATCCATGCAGGCAACCTCGCATCCGCTGCATGGATCCGGAAACCGTTTCGTCCGGATTGAATATCGCCGTTCCCGCTACCAGTATCGTGGCGCCCGCCCGTACCGATTCTTCGGCGGTCCAGTCCGCCTTGATACCCCCGTCAACCTCCAACTGGGCGCTATAGCCCTTTGTAAGGATCAGCTCATACAGGCGGCGGATTTTGTTCACTGACTCGGGGATGAAACTCTGCCCGCCGAAGCCGGGGTTAACCGTCATTACCAGCACAATGTCCAAGTAGGGCAGCACCTCCTCCACGGCGGCGATGGGAGTGCCCGGATTAATGGCGACCCCCACCTGCCCTCCGGCCTCCTTGACCTGGAACACGGTCCGGTGCAAGTGGGTGCATGCTTCCGCGTGGACTATGACCTGGTCAGTCTCTTCCTTGTGGAAGCAGCCCATGAGGGCTCCGGGCTCGTTAACCATCAGGTGGATATTCAGGGGCAGGTCGGTGTGGCGGCGGACCGCGTCAATAACTACCTCGCCGAAGGATATGTTGGGCACAAACTGGCCGTCCATCACGTCAACGTGAATCAGGTCGGCGCCGGCCTCGGTGGCAGCTTCCACCTGGCGTCCCAGGTCGGCGAAGTCGGCGGCCAGGATTGACGGAGCGATCAACACGCGAGCTTCAGGAGACATTGCTGCCGGCCTCCAACAATTGCCTGGCCTGCTCCAGGCCTTCGGCGACGCGGACGGGGGCGGTCCCCCCGGGATTGTCGCGAGCCGTTACCGAAGCCAGGGCCGTAATCTCGTACACTCCGTCGTCAAAGCGGTCGCAGAAACCGCGGTATTCTTCAAGGGTGAGTTCCTGCAAGTCCTTGCCGGCTTTCTCACAGTGGGCGCAAAGTTCCCGCATAACCCCGTGGGCCTCCCGAAATGGCACTCCCTTGCCCACCAGGTAATCGGCCAGGTCCGTTGCCAGCATGTAGCTCTCGCCAGCCAAATGGGAAAGCCTTTCGCTGTTGACGGTCATTCCGGCCAGCATGCCCTGAAACACTTGAAGGGTAGCCAGCAAGGTATCAACGGTATCGAAGAACCCTTCCTTGTCCTCCTGCAGGTCCCGGTTGTAGGTCAGCGGCAGCCCCTTCATCAGGGTCAGCAGGGCCATCAGGTGGCCGTAGATTCTTCCCGTCTTTCCCCTGGCCAGCTCGGCAAAGTCCGGGTTCCGCTTCTGGGGCATAATGCTGCTGCCGGTGGTGAAATCTTCAGATAGGCGAATGAAATCAAACTCCCTGCTGGACCAGAGTACAATCTCCTCCGACAAGCGGGAAAGATGCATCATGCAGATTGAAGCGGCCGCCTGGTACTCCAGGAGGAAGTCCCGGTCGGATACGGCGTCCATGCTGTTGGGAGTTATGGACTTGAAGCCCAAATCTTCGGCTACGGACTGCCTGTCGGTGGGATAGGGCACGCCGGCCAGGGCGCCGCTGCCCAGGGGAAGTACGTTGACCCTTTCCTGGCAGTCGAGGAAGCGGCCAGCATCGCGCTGGAACATGTGAAAGTAGGCCAGCAAATGATGAGAGAAAAGGACAGGCTGGGCGCGCTGCAAATGGGTGTAGCCGGGCATCAACACATCGGAGTGCCTTTCAGCCAGTTCCAGGAGCGTTTGCTGTAACCCTCTCAAGTTTACCGTGGTTTCCAGGATGACCTGACGGGTGTAAAGCCGAATGTCCAGGGCCACCTGGTCATTGCGGGAGCGTCCGGTGTGGAGCCGGCCGCCCACGGGGCCGACCATGTCGGTCAGCCGCCGCTCGATGTTCATGTGCAGGTCTTCCAGCGACGGGTCCCACGGAAAGGTCCCGTCCCCGATTTCCTTCTCCACCGCCTTCAAGCCTGAAACCAGGGTCTCGGCGTCTTCGGCGGGAATGATACCCTGCCGGGCAAGCATTCGGGCGTGAGCAATGGAGCCGGCGATGTCCTGCCGGTACAGCCGACGGTCGTAGTGAATTGATACGGTATAGC
>VXOH01000030.1 GCA_009840135.1 Chloroflexota bacterium
GAGCGAAGTTTACTTGCTTAAGGTGCTCCGCAGTTAAAATGCGATTGCCCTGCCCAAATTTGCCCGCCTTATCCCCGGCATATATAATTGCCTCAACTACAGTTCCGTTGCGTCAAGCCGAAGCGTTGCCTGCGACAGCCTTAGCGATACAGGCAGCACGCCGCCAGACCGGTTCATCCGCCGGAGGAAACCATGACCCAAATAGGCAACCAGACCGACGGTAAAGCAACCGATCTCTCCCAGCCTTTGCCCCAGGGCATAAAGCCCGAAGATCTGGTTGACTTTTATCGCCGCATGATTACGGTGCGCACCATTGACGAGCGCATCTGGATGATGAACCGCCAGGGCAAGGTGCCCATCGCCGCCTCGTGCCAGGGACACGAGGCCGCGCAGCTGGGGACGCTGCTGGCTGCCGAAAAGGACGGCAACTGCTTCTTTTTTCCCTACTACCGGGACCTGGCCATAAAGATGTCCGTGGGGCTTTCGCCCACCCAGGTGATGCTTTCCTTCATGGGCAAGGAGGGCGACCCCTACAGCAATGCCCGCCAGTTTCCCCTGCAGGGCGCCGATCTTCCCCACAACGTGATTCAGCTATCCAACGTGGTTGCCGCCGGCCTGACACAGTCGGTGGGATACTCAATGGCCTGCAAGATGCAGGGCGACGAAAGGGTTACGCTGGTCTATTTCGGAGACGGGGCGGCCAGCCAGGGCGAGACCCATGAGGCAATGAATTTCGCCGGCGTCCACAAACTGCCTGTAATCTTCGTATGCGAAAACAACGGCTACGCAATTTCCGTCCCTCAAAGGCTACAGATGGGTATTGGCGACGTGGCCAACAGGGCCGAGGGTTACGGCTTTCCGGGCGTCATAGTTGATGGCCTGGACCTGCTGGCTTCCTACGAGGCCACCCGCGAGGCTATTGCCCACGCCCGCCGCGAGGGACCGGTGCTCCTGGAAATGAAGCTGGAACGGTTGATGCCCCACACCACCGACGACGACGATACCCGGTACAGGCCCAAGGAAGAAATTGAAAGCGCCCGCACCCGGGACCCGGTGCAGGCTTTTGGCAATTTCATGCTGGAGCAGGGCTACCTGACGGAAGAGCAGCAGGAGGAAATTCGGGCCGCCGCCCGGCGCGCCATCAACGAGGCCACCGACGCCGCCGATGCCGCCCAACCTCCCGACGCCTCCAACCTGCACCAGCACGTTTACGCTTCGTAATCAAGAGTTATTCTTTGTAAAGCTGCCCTAGCCTTCGAGACAAAGGAAAAGAATAGCAGAGACATGTCAACATTCCATCAACAGACCGACGCTGAAAACAACCATAGTCCGGAACATTTTGCTAAGAGCGAGGAGTATGGGTGTCTTCTTGAGGCAAAACACAGTCACGACGAGAAGCGCCTGACTCAGTTCCTGGAGTTCGAGAGCAAGCTCAGTGCAAGCCAGCGGAGACTTAACGCCCGTGAGCGATACCTTTTATTCCTGGAAAAGCACGAATATAGTCTCAACCCTCAGGAACGCGGTTTGCTGCTGCTGGGGCGGCAGGCAGGGGCTGGGCAAAATTAATAATGATCCTTACCGATACTGGGCCCTTGTACGCACTGGTAAGCCCGGCTGATACTTATCATGAGCGCTGTTTCAAGGTATGGAATGACTTGGATACGGATGTTTTGCTAACCACTTGGCCCTGTTTCACTGAGGCTATGCACTTGGCGGGCCGCGGTAGGGAATACCGTTTTCAGTCGCTTCTCTGGGAAATGCAGCATTCAGGACAGATCAGGATACATTCAAACACAGACTTGGAAGCCAGCAGGATGTACGGCTTGATGTCTCAATATCGGGACACACCTATGGATTTGGCGGATGCCTCTTTGATGGCGGCAGCGGAATCTCTTTCTCTGCGCCACATCTTCACCTTGGACTCCGGCTTTCTTTTCTACCTGCTCACCGACGGTACAGTATTGGAAGTAATACGGTAATGGTGTGAAGTTTTCATCTCATATCCTGAGGAGCGAGTGAAAACGTGCCGAGCCAGCCCATTTCGATCGGACTAAAGAATCAAGCAAGTTCCGGGTTGTCAGTAACAGAGCGGTGAATCTACAAGGACATTCACCGTTGCAATGGAACCATAAGAAGGAATACCAATGGCCGTCAAAAGTGTAATAGAAGCCGTTCGGGAGGCCATGTGGGAGGAAATGCAGCGCGATGAGCGGGTCTTCGTCATGGGCGAGGACATCGGCTGGCGCGGCGGCGTTTTCCTCGCCACCCAGGGTTTCATCGAAGAGTTTGGGGCCCAGCGGGTCATAGATACGCCGCTGGCCGAAGCATCCATTATGGGCATCGCCCTGGGCGCTTCTTTCCGGGGTATGCGTCCCATACCCGAGGTGGAGTTTGCCGACTTTCTCTGGCCGGCGGTCAACCAGTTAATCGGGGAAGCAGCCCGAGTTTCCTACGGTACCGATGGCAACCTCAATGCTCCCGTGACCATCCGAATTCCCTACGGCGGCGGCATTCGCGGTGGCCTGTATCACTCCCAGAACGTGGAGTCTTACTTCTTTCACACGCCGGGCCTGAAGGTTGTCGCCCCCGCAACGCCATACGACGCCAAGGGACTGCTCAAGGCCGCCATTCGCGACAACAATCCGGTGGTATTTCTCGAGCACAAAAAGACCTACCGGCTGGTAAGGGGCGATGTTCCCGAGGAAGAGTACGTTCTTCCCATCGGGGAAGCCGAGGTCAAACGTCCTGGGCAAAATATAACCGTGGTCAGCTATGGCCTGATGCTGCACTACTGCCTGGAGGCAGCGGAACAACTGGCTGCGGAGGGCGTGGCGCAGGTGGAGGTGGTTGATCTCCGGACCCTCAAGCCTCTGGACACCGAAACTGTTCTGGAGTCTGTCCGGAAGACGGGCAAGCTCCTGATTGTCCACGAGGACAACATCACCGGCGGCGTAGGTTCGGAAATTGCCGCCCTGGCCGCCGACCAGGCCTTCGATTACCTGGATGCGCCCGTTTCCCGGGTCTGCGGCCCCGATGTGCCCACCATGCCCTTCGCCCAGACCCTGGAAGACGCATACATGCCCAGCACCCAGAAGATCTCGGAGGCGCTGCGCAGACTTGCGGCTTATTGACCCCTGCATGGAGTTTCCTGAATTTCCTTAGCGAACCATTAAGAAGGCAGGCAGGGCGATGAGCACAGACATAAAACACATGAAAATGACAGGGCGAGGCAAATACCATAGATTGTTTGCCCACCTGAGCGGTCTTTCTACCACCGAATGGAGGACAACATTTCGCGAGATAGAGTCTATTTTAGGATTTGAGCTGCCCCGTTCAGCTCGCATGTACCGGCCCTGGTGGGCCAACGATACCGGAAAATATCACAGCCATGCCCTGGCCTGGAACGCTGCCGGTTGGGAGACCGCCGAAGTAAATATGGCAGCCGAAACGCTATTGCTCCGACGGAAGTATCCGGTGAATTACGCCAAATCAAGGCTCGACGAACTGTGGCCCGTGCACTCTGCCGGGGCCTGGCCCAAAGGCTTGAGCCTGAAACGTGAGGACATTTACGAGGACAGGACCTGAGTCGTCCTATGTTTGTTGATACTAATGTCCTGGTGAAGGCCCGCATCCTGGAAGCCCCGGAACACATAACTGCCAGAGCAAGCTTGGAAAGGGCCTTTAGTGACAACGAACCGATTTACATCAGCCGGCAGATTTTGCGGGAATACCTTGCGGTCATGACTCGACCGCAGACCTGGTTAGTACCCATTTCTCGCCGGGAAGCTATTGATGATGTAGAACGGCTTGCGGTCGAATTAGGTGTGTTAGAAGACACTCCCGAAGTGACGGACTGGCTGATTTCGCTATGCCGCCGGGTCCCTTTAGGTGGAAGGCTGATTCACGACGCCAACATAGTTGCCACCATGTCGGCGCATGGAGAGCGCAGGCTGTTAACCTTTAACGAATCAGACTTCCGTCGCTTTGGAGATCACATCCAGATAGTTGAAGAAAAACCAGCCTAACCCGGGGGTGGTGTAACCTTGCCTCAAACTATTGAACTTCCCCACGTTGGCGAGTCCGTCGTCGAAGGCACCATCGGAAAGTGGCTGAAGAAACCCGGCGACCGGGTAGAACGATACGAGCCGCTGGTGGAGGTGGTTACAGACAAGGTAACCATGGAAGTTCCCTCTCCTGTGGACGGTTCCCTCGTAAAAATCCTGGCTCAGGAAGGGGAAACCATCCCCATGGGCGCCCCCATCGCGGAGGTGGAAACCGCTGACGGCGCCACTTCCGAGCCCGCGACAGGCCCTGCAGCTGTTTCCCAATCCACGCCGATGGCTGCCGCAGGTCCTGCCACCGAAGCGCCGGACCAGCCTACGGAAGCGCCGCAGGTGAGCCGCATCGGCTACCTGAACACTTCCGCCACCATGATTGGCCCCACCGGTGGTGGGTCAGGAGATGACAGTCCTCCGGCGCCTCCCCCAGGGCAGGCCGCCGCGTTGGCGGCATCACTCGAAGCCCAGGTCACCATTGAGGCCCCTGCGGTTGCCTCTCCCACCAGCAATGGCCGTCCCAGGCTGTCCCCGGCAGTCCGTCGCCTGGCCCGTGAGCACGATGTTGACCTGACACTGGTAGCCGGAACAGGGATGGGAGGACGCATTACCCGCGACGACGTTCTGAGGCACCTGGAAACCGGTCCATCAGCGCCAGCCGCTTCCACTCCGGCGCCTGCGGACTCGCCAGACGAAGAATACCTGCCCCTGACCCCGGTGCGGCGCATGATAGCCGATGCCATGGTCCGCAGCGTAACGGAGATCCCCCACGCCTGGAGCGTCATTGAAGTGGACGTTACCGACCTGGTGGCAGCCCGCGCCGCCATGCGGGAAGGTTTCCGCCAGCGCGAGGGCGTTGACCTGACCTATCTGCCCTTTGTAATCAGGGCCCTGGTCGAGACCCTGAAGGAGAACCCCACCTTTAACGCCACATGGGGAGGGGACAAGATCATCCTGAAGAAGCGCTTGAACATCGGGCTGGCAGTGGCAGCGGCCAATGGCCTGGTGGTGCCCGTAATTCACAACGCCGACCGCCTCAGCCTGTCGGGACTGGCTCACGCCGTGGCAGACCTGACCCAGCGGGCCCGTGACAACAAGCTGACCATTAACGACGTGCAGGGCGGCACCTTCACCCTTAACAACACCGGCGCCCTGGGGTCCATGGTGTCCCAGCCCATTATCAACCATCCCCAGGCCGCCATTATGACCACTGAGGCTATCCAGAAGCGTCCGGTCATAATCAACGACGCCATCGCCATCCGGTCAATGATGAATCTGTGCATGTCCTTCGACCACCGCATCAACGACGGCGCCGAGTCCAGCGCATTCATGCAGGCCATGAAGCGCAAGCTGGAAGCCATCGGTCCGGACCAGGGCTGAACCCATGTGTGCGTCCCCTCACCCCGGCCCTCTCCCCGGGGAGAGGGCGAGTCGCTCCGTCTATTCCCAAACCGGAAAGGGCCATCTTCTCTATCCTGCTGGGAAAGGGGCAGAGAGTGAAGGCGTTTACCCCTGCCAGGTTCTTGACCTCGGGACCGTCGAATACCGGAGGGCATGGCAGCTTCAGACCGACCTGGTCGCCGCCGTCCACGCAGGCACACAGCCCAACACCCTGCTTCTCCTGGAACACCCCCACGTTTACACCTGTGGCCGCCTGTCCAAACCGGAACATATGCCATTGTCCACGCGACAACTGGGCGAACAGGGCATTGACGTGGTGGAAACGGACCGGGGAGGCCAGGTCACTTATCACGGACCAGGGCAACTTGTGGCTTATCCTGTCGTCAACCTGCGGGGCTGGGGAGGCCCTCTTAAGTACGTGCGCACCCTGGAACAGGTAATCATCAGATCATTGGCCGATTTTGGCATTGACGCCGGCACAGAACCCGGACTGACGGGGGTATGGGTGGGCAAAGCCAAGGTCGCGGCCATAGGGGTGAAGATCAGCCGGGGCATCGCTCACCACGGCTTCTCCATCAACGTAAACCCGGATTTGACCAAGTTCGCCGAGATAGTTCCCTGCGGCATCACCGACCGCCCGGTCACCTCCATGGCAAAGCAGTTGGGCCAAAAAGCTCCGGCAATGGCCGAGGTGCAGGAAAGCGTGGCCCGACGGTTTGGGGAGGGAATGGGGTACAGGGTGGGGGAAGACTAAGGCGGCCTTTATCCGGCCGAGCTACAGA
>VXOH01000076.1:0-12908 GCA_009840135.1 Chloroflexota bacterium
TACCCGACGCTTCAGATCAATGGCTACCCCCAAAGCCGGCCTCCTGCTCTCAACCAGGGAAGTAATATCGAGGTAGGCCTCATCCAGGGAAAGTGGTTCTACCAGGTCGGTAAAGTCGCGGAAAATCTCCATCACCCGGCGGGACATCTCGCGGTAGCGGTCGAATCTTGGTCGGACGATGATTCCTTGAGGACAGTGGCGCACAGCCGTAGCCATGGGCATGGCGGAATGCACTCCAAACACCCTGGCCTCGTAGGAAGCGGTAGCTACCACCCCGCGGCTCTCGGGACTGCCGCCCACCAGCACGGGTTTGCCCCGCAGATCGGGGTTGTCCAACTGCTCCACGGCAGCGTAAAAGGCGTCCAGGTCTGCGTGAATTATGTGCTTCATCGCATTCACTCACGGCCAGGGTTGCGCCGGATGGTCAGGGAAGTCCTTGTGAATGCCCCCCGTTCCTGTCCCCATACCTGCCCCAACACAATTGTCTGGGCAAGGGCCGGCATGGGTAGAGCAACGCAGAGGAATTCGTTGCACTGTTCCAACGTCATCCTGCTGCGGCGTCAGGGTCATTTTAGCCCCTGCTGCCATGCCTCACCAAGGGCCGGATGTCAGTAATTTATTCATGCATAAGTGTCGCCGGGTACTTTCACTGCTAATAGCTCAAAACAGTATCGCCAAGTTGGCACAGGCGGTTGGGCGCCAGGTTCCTGGCGCCGCGAGTAGCTGTGAACCAAGTATCAAATACGTCAGGTGCTCCGGTCAGGTGATGGGCTGTTTGAACGGCAGAAAGTGCCAAGGGTACAGGCAGTTCGCGGGGGTGCCGATTATTTGAAACGGAATCCAACCTTAGGGCCAGGGTCTATCGATTTTAGACAGCATACCGTCCAGTCCGTTCGTGGTGAGCCTGTCGAACCATGAATGGGCGGCCCTTCGACAAGCTCAAGGGCGAACGGGCCGGGCAACAATCGAGAGACCCTGACCTTGGGGCCCTGCGCCGTTGCCCAATGGCTGTGGAGCAGTTAAACTAGACCACGAATCAGCCAATATTATTCCGCAGATTTTATCAACCGTTTAATGGTAACCTGCCTGCGGCCTGCCGGATTGGCGGGCCTTTTTTTGGCCTGAAACTTATAGAGAAAATAGCTCCCGGTCTAAAGAGTCGGCTAAACGTTGCAGCAAACACGTGCCCAGCAGGAACGCCCCAAGATCTTCTACGGTTGGTGGATGCTGGTCATCACCTCGTGGATGGCCTTCTTCGCCAGCGGCATTTTTTTCCGTGGTTTCACCGTCTTTGTCCCCGCCCTGCGCGACTCCCTGGGCATCAGCCAGGCCCAGACCAACCTGATTTTCTCCCTGGCCCGCGCGGAAGGAGGCCTGGAGGGTCCCTTCGCCGGCTGGTTGATTGACAAATTCGGCAATCGGAAGCTGCTGATACCGTCGGTATTGTTGGCGGTGCTGGGTTACTTTGCCCTGTCCCAGTTTGTCAGCGGGTTCTGGAGCTTCACCCTGGTTTACCTGCTCATGGTTTCCGTCGGTAACAGTATCGCGTTTCAACACGCCATGTTTGCCGGTATAAACCAGTGGTTTCGCCGGCGCCGCTCCCTGTCTATCTCCATTCTGGCGGCGGTATCCTCGCTGGGAGGGCTGTTCCTGGTGCCCTCCATGAATGGTGTGATTGAAAAGTGGGGCTGGGAGATGGCCTCTCTGCTGGCCGGCGTGGCTTACCTCGTCTTCCTTTTTCCCCTCTGTTTTCTGTTTCGCAACAAGCCGGAGGACATGGGGCTGCTTCCCGATGGCGATACCAGTCCTCCCTCCGCGGTCGCCCGCGGCGGAGCGGGCCGGCGCCGGGTCCTGCGCGACTACACCGTGCGCGAGGCTTTGCACACCAGGGCCTATTGGCTTTTAATGCTTGGGGCGGGTCTGAGGATGATTGCAACCCTTGGCATTCTGGTGAGCATCGTGCCCATTCTCGAAGACAAGGGTGTAAGCCGGCAGATGGCCGCCAACCTCACCGGGGCTATGTTTGGCATAAACTTCCTGGCACGCCTGGTACTCGGATACCTGGGCGACAAATGGCCCAAGGGACTGCTGCTTGCCCTGAGCCTTGCTGCTGAAGCTGTGGCCTTCGTGTTTCTTTTCTATGGAAACTGGGACGCTGGCGCCATCGGAATTGCTCTCATCGTCACGTTCATTGTCCTGGAGGGCTTTGGCGACGGCGCGGGAATCATAGTTTGGGCGGCGGTGGGCGATTACTTCGGTCGGGACCGGTTTGCCACCCTGCGGGGATACATTACCTTCTCGCACAGCTGGGCCCTGGTGGCCTCACCGGTGTATGTAGGCTGGGTATTCGACCATTTCGGCAGTTACGACTGGGCCATTGGTCCTGCCGCGATTTGTGCCGCCCTGGCCAGCCTCTGCTTCCTGTTGATTCGCCGCCCTCCCCAGTTGACCTCGGCTCAGGAAGCCACCTCTTGAGTCATACGCGTCGTGTTGCTTATTGCCTGGCGCGTTCAGTTTGGGCAGGGTCCTGCCTGCTTGGGAGAGTCGTCAGCGCCCCGGTTTTTGGGGCTTCCTGCTTTTCCCCGAACGCTCCATCCTGCGTAGCCTTACCCGGCCCGGTGGTATATCATAGGGGCAATCAGGTCCGGCCCTAAAAGGAGGCTTCATGGCTACCATTCTTGAGGAATATATCGCCCGACACCCGGGCTCGGCACAGCGGTACGCCGAAGCCACCAGGATTTTCCCCGGCGGCGTCACCCACGACAACCGGTATGCCCAGCCCTTTCCCCTTTACATAACTCACGGTTCCGGCCCCTACAAGTGGGATGTGGATGGGCATGAATACGTTGATTACGTTTCCGGCCACGGCGCGCTGATTCTGGGACATTCCCACCCGGAAGTTGCCGCCGCCGTCGCCGAGCAGATGGCCCGCGGTACTCACCTGGGGGCATGTACGGACGAAGAATTGCGCTGGGCCAAGGCCATCATGGAACTTATGCCGTCAATAGAGCGGGTGAGGTTCCACAGTTCAGGCACCGAGGCAACCCTCATGGCCATGCGATTGGCGCGGGCCTACACCGGAAAGAACAAGGTCATCAAGCTTCAGGACCATTTCCACGGCTGGCACGACTACGCCATGGCCGGCTCCGACCGTCCCGCGCCCGGCATTCCCCAGGAAAGCTGGGGCAGCATGGTCATAGTGCCCTCCGGAGACCTGCAGGCCGTTGAAGATGCGCTTAATCGCGACACCGACATAGCGGCCCTTATCCTGGAACCCACTGGCGCCCACTACGGCCAGCTTCCCTTTGACACCCCCACCTACTTGAGGGGTTTGAGGGATTTGACCACGCAGCATGGCGTAGTGCTTATCTTTGATGAGGTTGTGACCGGCTTCCGCGCTTCACCGGGCGGCGCCCAGGTGCTTTACGATGTCTCTCCTGACCTGACCACCATGGCCAAGATCGTGGCCGGGGCTCTTCCCGGCGGGGCCGTTGGAGGCAAGGCCGAGATAGTTGACATGATTGCCCACCGAGGAGACCCCGAGTGGGACAACCAGCGGCGGGTTTATCACCCCGGTACCTTCAACGGGAATCCCTTGTCGGCAGTGGCCGGCGCCGTATGCCTGGAGAAGATCGCCAGCGAGCCGGTAAACCAGCAGGCCGACGCCATGGCAGATCGGCTCAAGCGGGGACTGAACGAGGTCCTGGGCAAGATGGAGGTGGATGGTCACGCCTACGGCATAGCCTCCATGATCCACCTCGTGCTGGCCGACTGTGACCTCGACGGAGGAGACTGGAGCACGACGCACCGGCAGATTAAAGCGGCGGCCGCTTCCCCGGCAGTAACCGCACTGAAGCGCAGCATGCAGAACCACGGCGTGGACATTATGGGTCGCGACGCATTCCTGGTTTCCTCAACCCATACGGAGGCTGAAATAGACAAGACCCTGGCCGTAGTTGAGCAATCCCTGGCCGAGGTTCGGGACGAGGGGTTGCTGTAGATTTCTGCCAGTGATTGCCGTATCGCCCAGATCGGATAGCCCATTCAATAATTAGAGAGCTCCAAATTCAGAGGAAAACAAGCTGAGGAGGAAACAAAATGCCGTCCTTCTGGGAGAAAATTCAGGTAGATGGCCAGGACATGGACATGTACGCCAGCGTACCCTCGGGTTCCGGTCCCTTCAGCGCGATCGTGGTCAGCCAGCACGGCGGTGGCGTTGACAAGTTTATCCAGACCATTTGCGACCGCTTCGCCGAGGCCGGACACGCCGCTGTGGCGCCGAATCTGTATCACCGGGTGCCGGACAGCGTGCTGAATGGCGACCCGCGGCCCCGGCCTTGGGATGTCCTCAGCGATTCGGACATTATCGCCGACATAAATGCCACGGTGGATTTCCTGCGAAACCACCCGGCCATAGACGGGGAAAAGTTGGGTATTACCGGCTTTTGCATGGGTGGCCGCGTGGCGTGGCTTGGGGCAGCAACCAATCCCCATTTCAAGGCCGTGGCCCCTTACTATGGCGGAAATCTGCTGGTGCCCTGGGGAGCCGGTACTCAGCCTCCCTTTGAGATGGCCGGGAACATCAACTGTCCTATGCTGTTCCATTTTGGCGAGGTGGACGAGAATCCTTCCCAGGACGATATGCGCAAGTTTGACGACGAGCTCACCGGACTGGGCAAGGCCCACCAGTTCTATACTTACCCCGGCGCGGACCATGCTTTCATGGACTTTACATCGGGACGGTATCACCAGGAGGCTTCCGATGCTTCCTGGCCCCGCACCCTGGAATTTTTTGCGGCAAACCTGGGAAAGTAGAACGGGCTTACAGGAATCCTCTGAATAAGTCCCTTCCCCTTTGATGGGCTGACAGGGGTGTGTATTCGGCCATTCCAAAGGTGAATTTCCCGATGAAATGTCATCCTGAGCAAAGCGAAGGATCTGGAATCGCACGGAATTGAGCTATTGCCTTTCTTTTAGTCGTCATAGGGGAACCATTTTAGATTCTTCACTCCGTTCAGAATGACACATTAATCGAGTAGGGTCTATTTCAAACACACACCCCTTTCAGCCCATGATGGGGGAAGAGCAGAATGGGATGCAGCCTTTCCAGTGGTCGCCTGTGGGCGTAGCTTAGTGGCCTGTTTGAAGATTTAAAAAGCGGCTTCTAACTTATACCGATTTTTGGGGCGCCCTTTCCTGGAGCTTGGCGCTCCCCTAGCTCTCAAATTGCAATAACCTTGGAGGAATGAACAATGGCAAGAGTTTCACTGGACCTGGACGACAAGGGCGATCTTCAGGCGATTGGCGCAGCCGGATGGCGCCGGGGCATGGGCATGGTGCCCGGAGAGCCAAACCAGGGACTGGTAGCGGAAATGCGCGGTGTGCCGGCACGTCTGCCCGACTACGATGACTCAGGCTGGGAGCAGCCGGACTCTATCCAGGAGAGGTTGTCCGTGGGCTTTACCTTCGCCTGGTACCGGCTGGCGTTCACCATGCCGGACAATGTGAAGGGCCAGTCCGTCGGTGGCAACCGGGTTTTCTTCGAATGCAACGTGGATAATTACGGTGAAGTTTACGTGGACGGCGTCATTGACCGGAACATCGGTACTATCACCGGCAACAACTCTCCCAAGAGAGTTTCCGTAGCCGATGCCGCCGAGCCGGGCAAGGAGCACGTAATTGCGGTGCTGGTAGGCAATGCTCCGCTGGGAGATCCTGTGGGCGCTATTTTCTTCCGTCACGCGACCCTGGCCTTTGAGGAAGCGCCCCGGTAGGTTCGGCAGTGTAGGTTTGGCAGTGTAGGTTTGTCCCTGTACGTGTGCCCCATCCATCGAGTCCAGCCAGGTGGGAGAGTCATTTATGACCAACAGGTCCTTTGCCGGCAAGGTGAATGCCCCGGAGTTTCCCGAGGGTTTAGAGTGGGTCAACACGGACCGACCCCTGACCATGGCTGAGTTGCGGGGCAAGATAGTCCTGCTGGACTTCTGGACTTACTGTTGAATTAACTGCATGCACATCTTTCCGCAGTTGCGGAAACTGGAACGCAAGTACGCTTCCGAGCTCATGGTCATCGGCGTCCACTCTGCCAAGTTCCCCAATGAGAAGGAAAAGGAGAACCTGTACAATGCCGTGCGGCGTTGTGAACTGGAGCATCCGGTGCTCAACGACGCCGAGTTCCAGGTTTGGCGGGAATATGCCTGCCGCGCCTGGCCCACCATGATGTTCATTGACCCGGAGGGCAAGGTTATCGGCAAGCACGAGGGAGAGATAACCTACGACGACCTGGACAGTCTGCTGGGGCAAATGGTAGCCGAGTTTGATTCCCAGGGCTTGCTGGACCGGAGCCCGGTCATTTTCGCCTCCGAACCCGACCCTGAAACGCCTCTGTCCTTTCCTGGAAAGGTGCTGGCCGATGAAGCTGGTCACCGGCTCTTCATTTCAGATTCCAACCATAACCGGATAGTGGTCGCTACCCTGGACGGCGTGGTCACATCGGTCATTGGTTCAGGAGTGGAAGGCCTGGAAGACGGCGATTTTTCGGGGGCCAGTTTCAATCATCCCCAGGGCATGGCGGTGGACGGCAATGTGCTGTACGTGGCCGACACTGAAAACCACGCCCTTCGGCATATAGACCTTAAAGCGGGCGTTGTCACCACCATCGCCGGCAACGGCAATCAGGGCCGGCGCCGGGAGGGATCTCTTCCGGGCCCGAATTCCGAGTTGAACTCACCCTGGGACCTGACTCTGCACGGTAACAAGCTTTACATTGCCATGGCCGGATGCCACCAGATTTGGGTTATGGACCTGGAATCCGGCCTTGTGGGTCCCTACGCCGGAACGGGAGCCGAGTCCATTACCGATGGCGCCCTGGACCAGGCCACGCTGGCGCAACCCAGCGGCATAACCACCGACGGCAACCGCCTCTATTTCGCCGACAGCGAGACCAGCTCAATCCGCTCTGCCGAACTCATTGCAGGCGCTCGGGTTCGCACTATCGTTGGCATGGACTTGTTCGTGTTTGGCGACACCGACGGCGAGGGCCACCACGTGAGGCTGCAGCATCCCCTCGGAGTTACCATGCGGGACGGATTGCTCTACGTTACGGACACTTATAACCACAAGATTAAAGTGATAGAGCCCGTTCCGCGCTCTTCAAGGACGTTGTTGGGCACGGGTGTTGCGGGCTATTGCGACGGGGAGTCCTCCGAAGCGGCATTTTCCGAACCCGGGGGCCTCAGTATTGCGGGAACCCGGCTGTTCATTGCCGACACCAATAACCACCAAGTACGGGTCGCAGACCTGGAGAGTCTGCAGGTTTCAACTCTCAACTTGGTTTGGAATGAATAGCTAAATACGCCCGGCAGGCTCGACAGGTCCCTTGCCGAGCAAAACCCAGGCAACCAAAAAGAGGCAGGCCGTTCGCCTGCCTCTTTGCTTTTTGCGGTGATGTTGAAAACGCGGTGGCCGCTGAGGGGCTAATTGTCTCAGCAGTAATTCAATCCCCGGTTAATGACGAAAATACGATCCCGCTGGGCCAGATCCTTTTCCACCGAAGTCTCGGCTTCGGGAAACACCTGCTTTGCCAGCGCCTCAACTGCTGGTACCTGCTCCGGGTCCAGTTCAAGGAGAATAATCCCATGTTCCTTCAGCTTGCCTGGCGCCTGTTCCAGGAGGCGGCGGATGAGGTCCAGGCCGTCGGGCCCCCCATCCAGGGCAAGTTGCGGTTCCCAGCGTACTTCCGGTTGCAGGTTGGGCAACCGCTCCGCGGGAATGTAGGGCAGGTTGGCGAGAATTAAATCCACAGGTTCAGGAATCGGGTCCAGCAGGTCGCCCTTCCCCAGGAAGACCCGGTCGGCAACGTTATGGGCCCTAATATTGTAGGCGGCCACGTCCAGTACCGAATCTTCAACATCAACAGCGTGAATGCGGGCCGCTGGAAGGTGCAGCGCCAGGTTTACGGCAATGGCCCCGGTGCCGGTCCCCACGTCGGCGATGACCAGTTCAGGTGTCTCCATGCCCATCAGGGCCATGAAGAGGGCGTGTTCGACCATGCACTCGGTTTCAGGCCGGGGGATAAGCACGTTCGGGTTTACCAGCAGGTTGACGCCGTAAAATTCCTTGTATTGGAGAATGTAGGCGAGCGGCTCCCGCTTCAACCTGCGCTCCAGTATCTGGGACAGCATCTGTTCCTGCTGTGCGGATACCTCGGTTTCCTGCTGGGAAAACAGGTCGTGACGCTGTAAACGCATCACGTTCATCAGCATAACTTCCGCTTCGAGCCGGGCGTCGGGAATATGGCTGGCTTCCAGGGTGCGGTGGGTCTGCTGGACGGCTTCGCGTAAAAGGGGCATGGCGATGGGCCCGGCCTAGGCCGTTACTTCTTCCAGGAGCTTGCCCTGCTCCCAGGCTACCAGGGACCCGATAATATCGTTCAGGCCCTGGCCATCCATGATGCCGGGTATGCCGTGGAAGCTGGACGAGATCCGGTGGTCGGTAATGCGGTCCTGGGGATAGTTGTAGGTGCGAATCTTCTCCGAACGCTCGGCGGTGCCTACCTGGGAGCGGCGGTTCTGGGAGATTTCGGCGTCGTGGCGTTCCTGTTCAGCCTCAAACAGGCGGGCCCGCAGCATTGCCATGGCCTTCTGCTTGTTCTTGTGCTGAGACCGCTCGTCCTGGCACACAACAACGAGACCGGTAGGCTCGTGAACAATGCGAACGGCGGTGGCTACCTTGTTTACATTCTGTCCCCCGTGGCCACCGGCGTGGAAAATATCAATCCGCAATTCGTCCTGATTGATCTTGACTTCTACCTCATCGGCCTGGGGCAACACGGCCACCGTGGCGGTTGAGGTGTGAATTCGGCCCTGGCCTTCCGTTTCCGGCACCCGCTGTACCCGGTGAACGCCGCGTTCAAACTTGAGGCGACTGAAGGCGCCCTTGCCCTGAATCTCCAGCACAATCTTGTTGTAGCCACCCAGGTCAGAAGGGTTGGAGTCCATGACGTCAACGCGCCAGTGCTGCAACTGGGCGTATCGGGTGTAAAGACGGGCCAGGTCAGAAGCGAACAGCCCTGCTTCCTGGCCACCGGTACCGGCGCGGATTTCAACTATGACGTCCCGCTCGTCGTTGGGATCCCTGGGCAAGAGAGCCAGGCGCAACTCTTGAGCCAGGTCCTCCAGTTTTTCTTCTACGGATTCCAGCTCCTCACGGGCCATCTGGACTATTTCAGGATCACCGCCCTCGGTCACCAGGGCATTGAGATCTCCCTGTTCGTGAAGGAGGGATTGATGCCGATTGGCTATCTCGACCAGATCCTCCAGACCGGCCCGCTCCTTGGCCAGGGCCTGGATCTGCTCAAAATCGGCGGCCACTTCGGGTCGCCCCATTTCCGACTCAATCTCTTCGTTTCTCTTGACCAGGGAATCCAGCTTGTCAAATATGGAACTCATAGCAATTCCTGGCGGAAGGGTTCACAGGTGGTCTGGGAATCCCGTTGCAATCCTTCCACAAGTTTATACCAAGCCTACGAAGCCAACAAGGGGTTTGTCCAATTTTTTCCACAATTGTGTCGAATGCCGGGAAGTCTTGTGTGCAAATCGCCGGTAACTCCCATTCTTCGTAACGTACAAGGACAGGGACGGAGCAAAACGGTTACGGTTTCCTTCCCTGGTGTATGGCGACCGTTCCGAAACCCAGCGTTTGATAACTCACGTCAACAAATCCCGTATCTTCGAACAGCCTGGCCAGGCGGTTGGCTTCCAGAAAATAGTCCACGGATTGGGGAAGGTAGGTGTATGCCCCACGGTCGCCGGCTATCAGTTGGCCCACCCGGGGTACGACGCCATGAAAATACAGGCGGAAGAGTGCCGCTTTGGGGCCTTGGCGCATGGGCGTTAATTCCAGCGTGGTAACCCTGCCGCCGGAACGCACAACCCTGAACATCTCGGCAATGGCGGAAGGAAGGTCGGGCATGTTGCGGAGGCTGAAGCCTGCCGTTGCGCAGGCAAAGCTGCCATCGGCAAAGGGCAGCGAAAGGGCATCACCCAGGAGAAAAGCGGCGCTGTCCCTGGATTTGACGTTGGCCTGCTTGGTCCTGGCTTGGTGGATCATCTCCGGCAACAGGTCCACCCCAATGGAAGCGGTCACGCCGGGCAAGTCAGCCATTGCGAAAGCCAGGTCTCCGGTGCCGGTGGCAATATCCAGGGCCGGGCCGACCAGCCCTTCGGTGGTTACGTGGGCGGTACGCCGTTTCCAGCGGTGATGCATACCGCCGGTCATCAGGGAGTTCATCAAGTCGTAGCGTTTCGCTATCCGCGCGAACAGGTCCGCAACAAAGACCTGTTTCTCTTCACCCTTAAGGTTAGCCATAGCCTGGTTGCGAACTCCCGCCCGTAACGGGAAGGCCGTTCTATTCCTCGCCGCCTTCCCGGTACTGCAGTTCCGGAGGAAGCTCCTCAGCCACGCCGAGGGCTACCAGGACGCGCTGCGCCACGTAGCGGGCAATGTCCTCAACTCCGCGAGGCTTGAGGTAGAATGCCGGCTCCGGGGGCATGATGACGCCGCCCAGGCGGGCTATCGAGAGCATATTTTCCAAGTGGGTGGCATGGAGCGGCGTTTCCCGCGGCACCAGGACCAGCCGCCGGTTCTCCTTGAGACAAACATCCGCCGCCCTCAGGAGGAGGTTGCCCGAAAGTCCGTGGGCGATGGACGCCACGCTGTTCATGCTGCAGGGCACGATTACCATGCCGGCAGTAGGGAAGGTGCCGCTGGCAATTGGGGCACGCATGTCTCCCAGCGCGTAGTGGCTGAAGTGGGGGTGCTCCTGCCACGCCGAAAGGATCTCGCTGAAGGGTGTATCCAGCTCTTCCTGCCAGACCAGGCGGGCGGCGTTGCTGCAAACAACGATGGTGGGCACATCGCGATACAGCAGGGCATCCACGGTGCTGCGGGCCAGAATAGAGCCGCTGGCGCCGGAAATGCCAACGATAACCGGCCTGGACTGCCTTGCTGTGCGGAATTCCGGCGCTTGCCGAAGGTTCATCTCAAATTACCAGGGCCAGAATGGTAAAGGCCATCAATTGGACCGAAACGTAGCCGTTGACTCGGAAGAATACAGCCCCGATCCTGGACAAATCGTTTGGCTTTACCTGTCTATTTTCGTATATCAGGAGCAGGGCGGCAATAACCCAGCCAATGTAATAAGGCCAGCTCAGTTGCATGAGAATTCCGAGCAGCAGCAGGGCTGAGATGGACAGCGTATGCATTAGCCGAGCTACCCAGAGGCTTTCAGCTATGCCAATGCGGCTGGGTACTGAGCGGGTACCATAGCTCCGGTCAAATTCATAGTCGGTACAGCCGTAAATGACGTCAAACCCGCCCGCCCACATGGCCACGGCAAAGCTGATGAGCAGGGGTTCGTAGGAAAGCTGGCCGGTTACTCCTATCCATGCCGCCGTGGGCGCTATGGCCAGGGCCCAGCCGAGGCAAAAATTGCAGAGCCAGGTGAAGTACTTGGCGTAAGAGTAGAAGACTACGTAAGCGGCAGCCACCGGCGACAGCAACAAGGCCAATGGATTGAGTTGGGCCGCAGCCACGAACAGGATGAGCAATCCCACGACGGCCATGGCTGCCACCTCCCAGGCGCGCAGCAGGCCGCTGGGAATATGGCGGGTCTGGGTCCGGGGATTTATCGAGTCTTCCCTGGCGTGAATCAGGCGGTTGGCTGACATTCCCAGGGTTCTGGCGCCAAACATGGCGATAGTAATCCAGAGGAAGCTATGCCAGCCGGGCCACACCTGTCCATTGGCCGATTGGGACGCCAAGACCATGCCGATGTAGGCAAAGGGTAAAGCAAACAGGGATTCCCAGATGCGAATGGAGCTGAAATAGTGGGGTATCCTGCTCCATGGCGAAACGGTGTTGCTCGTGTTGCTGCCGGCGCTATCCATGCGGTTCAAATGCCCTGGAACTCAGGGGAGAGGCGGCCGCCGGCAAAGGGCTCCCAATAGGCGACTGGCCTTGTATGGAAGGGTTATTGAAACCCATAATCTGCCCACTTCCGGTCCACCAGTTCCCGAATTTCCGTTGACATCTCTATGTCGGGCGGCCAGCCCCTGGTATAGCCCTCCAATGGTCCCTTGCGGGTGGCGTCAATGCCTACCTTGCCGCCAAACTTGGGCGTTGGAGAGCCCACTTCCAGGTCGTCCAGGGGCCCTTCCACGACCACTATATCCTGGCTGGGGTTGATGTTGTTGCAAACCCGCCATGCCACTTCCGAAGGATTCTGAACTTCCACAAAATCGTCCACAACGATAATCGTCTTGGTCAGGTTCATCAGGCCCAGTCCCCACAGGCCGTACATTACCTTGCGGGCCTGGCCGGGATATTCCTTTTTTATGGATACCAGCACCAGGTTGTGAAAAATGCCTTCAGCCGGCATGTTCATGTCCACAATTTCCGGCATTATCATCTTGATGATGGGCAGGAAGATGCGCTCGGTGACCTTGCCCATCCAATAGTCTTCCATAGGAGGGCGACCAACGACAGTCGCCGGGTAAATCGGGCTGCGTCGGTGGGTTATTGTGGTGACGTGAAAGACCGGGTACTCCTCCGGCATGGAGTAATAACCGGTGTGATCGCCGAAGGGGCCTTCCATCCGTTGCTCGTCGGTAAGAACATAACCTTCCAGCACTATTTCAGCTTGCGCCGGAACCATCAGGTCCACGGTTCTGGCTTTGACCAGCTCTACTCCTTCCCCGCGGATAAACCCGGCCATGACCATTTCATCCATATCGGGCGGCAGGGGTGGGGGGCGCGCGCGCGAGCGATAACGCGGCGGCGCCGCTGCACCGTCAGCATAAAGCCCGGAGTGGCTGCCCTACGAGGTGGGGGAGGTGAGGTTGGGGGGC